>JAJXZZ010000303.1 GCA_021779795.1 Acidobacteriota bacterium
GGCCGCCGCGGCCACCGCCGCCGCCGCCGCCGTTGCCGCCGAACCCGCCCGAGTACGCGGGCTTCGGCTTCGCCTCGTTCACCGTCAGCGCCCGCCCGCCGAGGGAATGCCCGTTGAACTGCGTCGCGGCCTTCTGCGCCTCCTCGTCGGTCGCCATCTCGACGAACGCGAACCCGCGCGCCCGCCCGGTCGCCATGTCGCGCATCACGCGCACCGACTCGACCGACCCGGCCTGGGCGAACAGTTCCTGCAGCTCCGCTTCGCCGATCTGGTAGGGCAGGTTCCCGACGTACAACTTCCGACCCATGTGCTGGCTCCTTGTCTCGCGTGCGCGAACTCCCGGCCGGTGCGGCGCACCGCCGGCCCTCCTCGTTGAACGAACAGTCGTGATGAGGCGCAATACTGGCTGCTCAGGCTGTCACGTCTGCGAGGAGCGAATGAACAGGCGGGTTCGATCGACTCGTGGCGCGAGGGGAACTGGCAGGAGGATTGTGCACTCTATGGTAGCGTAGCAGAACCGCGCCCGGCCGCAAAGCGAAAACCGGGCGCGCGAAGACCTGGAGGCCGTCGTGATCGCGCGCTATTTCAGGCTGGCCGAGCGCGGCACCACCGTCCGCGTCGAGGCCCTGGCGGGGCTCACCACCTTCCTGACCATGGCCTACATCATCTTCGTCCAGCCGGCGGTCCTCTCCACGGACCTGGCGGGCCACCCGACGGGCCTCGACCTCGGCGCGGTGCTCGTGGCCACCTGCCTCGGCGCCGCGCTGGCCTCGATCCTCATGGGCGTGGCCGCCGACTTTCCGATCGCCCTCGCCCCGGGGATGGGGGAGAACTTCTTCTTCGTCAGCGTGGTGATGGCGCTCGCCGGCCTCGGCGTCCCGGACCCGTGGCAGACGGCCCTCGGCATGGTGTTCCTGTCGGGCATCGCCTTCATCCTGCTGACCTGGCTGCGCGTGCGGGAGGCGGTGATCGACGCGATCAGCCCAAGCATGCGGAACGCCATCGCGGCCGGCATCGGGCTGTTCATCGCCTCGATCGGCCTCCAGCACGCCGGGCTCATCGTCGCGAAGCCGGGCACCCTGGTCGGGCTGACGAGCCGGCTGGCCTCGGCCGACATCGCCGTCTTCGGCGTCGGCCTGGTCGTCGCCAGCGTCCTGATGGCCAGGCGGGTGCGCGGCGCCCTGCTGTGGGGCATGCTGAGCTCGGCGCTGCTGGCGCTGGCGCTCGGGAAGATCCGGTGGCTGGGGCTCGTCGGCCTGCCGGAGGTCCACGCCCGGGCCGCCTTCCAGGCCGACGTCTGGCGGGCGCTCGACCCGGCGCTCTTCCCGTTCGTCGTCGTCTTCCTCTTCATGGGGCTGTTCGACACGGTCGGGACGCTCATCGGCGTGGCCGAGCAGGCGGGGCTGCTCGAGGGCGGCCGGCTGCCCCGGGCGAGCCGGGCGCTGCTGTGCGACGCGACCGGGATCGCGGCGGGCGCCTGCCTCGGCACGAGCACGATCACGTGCTACATCGAGAGCGCCGCGGGCGTGGCGGCGGGCGGGCGCACCGGCCTGACGGCCGTGGTGACGGGGCTGCTGTTCCTGGCGGCGCTGCTCTTCGGCCCGCTGGTCAGGATGATGGCCGGCTACCCGCCGCTGACGGCGCCGGCGCTGGTCATCGTCGGCGCGATGATGATGCAGAGCGCGCGCCGCGTCGAGTGGGACGACGCCTCGGAGGCGATCCCGGTGTTCCTGACCCTGGCGGGCATCCCGCTGTCCGCCTCGATTGCCGACGGCCTGGCGCTCGGGTTCATCGCCTACCCGGTCGTCAAGCTGCTGAGCGGGCGGTGGCGCGAGGTGCGCCCCGTGGCCTGCCTGATGTCGGCGCTGCTCGTGGTCTACTTCCTCGTGGTGCGGTACCGGCTCGGCTGAAATTCGAGGAATCCGCCCGGCGAAGTTTGCTAGGATGGTAAGTCGCGCGCCGGGGGTTGCAGTGTTATGGAGACGACCGTCCGTCGGATAGCCGGGGAGCTCGGGGTTCGCGAGGAACAGATCGAAGTCGCCTTGCGCTTGCTGAGCGAGGGCGCCACCGTGCCGTTCCTCGCCCGCTACAGGAAAGAGGCGACCGGCGGCTTGACGCTCACCCAGCTCCGGGGAGTGGAAGACCGTCTCCAGCAGGTCCGCGAGCTCGACGAGCGGCGGGCCTTCGTCCTCAAGGCCGTCGGCGAGCAGGGGCGCCTCACGCCCGACTTCCAGGCGCAGGTGGCCACGGCCGAGACGCGCGCCCGCCTCGAGGATCTCTACCTGCCGTTCAAGCAGAAGCGCCGCAGCCGCGCTGTCCAGGCCCGCGACCTCGGCCTCGAGCCGCTCGCCGACCTGCTGCTGTCGAGCCCGCACCTGTCGCCCGACGAGGAGGGCGAGCGGTTCGTGGACGCGGCGAAGGGGATTGCCGACCGGATTGCCGCGCTCGACGGCGCCCGCTGGATCCTGATGGAGCGCTTCGCCGAGGACCTGCCGCTGCTCGACGCGCTGCGGCAGCACGTGCTCGCGCACGCGCTGCTGCAGTCGAAGGTCGTGGAGGGGCGGCAGGAGAAGGGGGCGAAGTTCGCCGAGTACTTCGCGTTCGGCGAGCCGGCGCGCGCGGTGCCGTCGCACCGCCTCCTCGCGCTGTTCCGCGGCCGGAAGGAGGGCGTGCTCCGGCTGACCCTCGCGCTGCCGCCGCACCCGGAGCCCGCCGCGGCGGCGGCCGAGGGCGAGGCGACGGCGGGTTCCGCCTCGACCGGCGGCTCGCTGAGCGAGCCCGAGCAGTTGATCGCCGACCGCTTCGGCATTCGCCAGGACGGCCGGCCCGCCGACGCGTGGCTGGTCGACGTCGTGCGCCGCGCGTGGAAGATGAAGATCTTCCCGTACGTCCAGGTGGAGGTCGAGAGCTGGCTGCGCGAGCAGGCCGAGCGCGACGCCATCCAGAGTTACGCGCGGAGCCTGCGCGACCTGCTGATGGCGGCGCCCGCCGGGCCGCGCCCGGTCATGGGCATCGACCCGGGCCTGCGCACGGGGATCCGCATCGGCATCGTCGACGCCGCCGGGGCCGTCGTGGAGACGGCGACGCTGTTCCCGCACCAGCCGAAGAACGAGTGGGAGCCGGCCGTCACGGGGCTGGCCGACCTGCTGGGCCGCCACGGCGTGGGCCTGGTCGGCATCGGCAACGGCACCGGCTCGCGCGAGACCGACCGGCTCCTCGCGGAGGTGGCCCGGCGGAATCCCGAGCTGAAGTTCAGACGGGTCATCGTCTCCGAGGCGGGCGCCTCGTCGTTCGCCTCGTCGCGCCTGGCCGCCCGCGAGCTCCCGGACCTCGACGTCGCGCTGCGCGCCGCGGTGAACGTGGCCCGCCGGCTGCAGGATCCGCTCTCGGAGCTGGTCAAGATCGAGCCGCGCACGATCGGCGTCGGGCAGTTCCAGCACGACGTCAACCAGGCCCACCTCTCGCGCGCGCTGGTGGCGATGATCGAAGACTGCGTGTGCGAGGTCGGCGCCGACCTGAACACGGCCGGCTCGGCGCTGCTCGGGCGCGTGGCGGGCCTGAACCACCGCCTGGCCGACAACATCGTCGCCGTGCGGACCACGAACGGACCGTTCCGGAGCCGCGACGAACTGCGGGCCGTCCCCGGCGTGAGCGATCGGGCGTTCGAGCAGGCGGCCGGCTTCGTGCGCGTGCACGGCGGCGCCCAGGTGCTCGACACGACGCGCATCCACCCGGAGCTGTACGGGCTGGTCGAACGGATGGCGGCCTCGGTGGGGCGGACGGTGGCCGAGACCGTCGGCAACGAGGAGGCGCTCCAGGCCGTCCAGCTCGAGGCGTTCCTTGACGAGACGGTCGGGATGCCCACCCTCGCCGACATCCTGTCCGAGTTGAGGGCGCCGGCCCGGGATCCGAGGCCCCCGTTCCGCGTGGCGACCTTCCAGGACGGCGTCGAGGACATCGGCGACCTCAAGCCGGGCCTGCTGCTCGAGGGCGTCGTGACCAACGTCGCCACCTTCGGCGCGTTCGTCGACATCGGCGTCCACCAGGACGGCCTCGTTCACGTGTCCCGGCTGGCGGACCGGTTCGTCAAGGACCCGCACGACATCGTGAAGTCGGGCGACATCGTCCAGGTCAAGGTGCTCGAGGTCGATCTCGAGCGCAAGCGCATCGCCCTCACGATGCGGTTCGACCGCAAGCCCGTCGCCCCGGCCCAGCGCCCGCAGGCGGCGCGGGCGCCGCGAGACGCGGCTCCGCGGGACGGGGCGCCGAGAGACGCGGCGCTGCGGCC
>JAJXZZ010000304.1 GCA_021779795.1 Acidobacteriota bacterium
TCGTGCAGTCGGTGTACCGCATCAGCGAAGGGGCCGGCCTGGCGCTCACGACCGCGCGCTACTACACCCCGAGCAAGCGGCTCATCCAGCGGCCGTGGGACGGGACCTTCGACGACTACCTGAACTACACGCTGCGCGACCAGAAGCCGCACGCGCACCCGGCCGCCGACCTCCGCTACACCGACGCCGGCCGCAAGGTCTACAGCGGCGGCGGCATCGAGCCCGACGAGCGGCTCGACGGGCCGGTGGAGGGATTCAACCCGACCGAGTTCGGGCGGATGATCTACGCGCGGCAGACGTTCGCCACCTTCGCCGAGCGGTTCGCGGCCGAAGGCGACACGCGCATCGCCCCGCGCCCCGGCCAGCAGCGCGTCTCCCGCGGGTTCGTCGTCGACGACGCGATGCTGCAGGAGTTCAAGACGTTCCTGACGTCGCAGAAGATCAAGATCGACCAGGCGGCGTTCAACAAGGACGCCAACTTCACCCGCGCCATGATCCACTACGAGGTGGACATGGCCCTGTTCGGGCTGTCCGAGGCGCGCCGCAGCCTGCTCGCCGTCGATCCGCAGGCGCAGTACGCCATGCGGCTGTTCCCCGAGGCCGAGCATCTCCTCCAGCTGCGGAAGAGCAAGGGAAGCCGGACCGAAAATCACTAGCCGTTGGGCCCTTTCGGGCGCTTGCCACAAGAGCTTGCACTTGTTAGACTGGCCGGCGGTTGACCGGGGCTCCACCGCCAGCCGCGCGAGCGGGCAACCGCCCGTCTTCGGGCGGCTGTTGTCGTTTGGTGCGGCGGGCCCGTGCGTGGCGCCGCTCCAGGTCGCGCGTCGCGGGCCGCCGGCCGGTTCCGGCCGGGCGACCCGCCAGGGTTGCCGCCTGCGGGGACAGGGATTCAGATGCGTTTGCAGAAGCTTCAGATCTCCGGGTTCAAGTCGTTCTCGGACCGGTCCGAACTGGCGTTCGACCAGGGCGTGACGGCCATCGTCGGACCGAACGGCTGCGGGAAGAGCAACGTCGCGGACGCCATCGTCTGGGTGCTGGGCGAACAGAGCGCGAAGAGCCTGCGCGGCGACCAGATGCAGGACGTCATCTTCAACGGCAGCGAGGCGCGTAAGGCCACGGCGGCCGCCGAGGTGCGGCTGATGCTGTCGGGCGTGACCTCGGCCAGCGAGAGGACCCGCCCGGCGCCCGGGGAAGACGAGGAGGCCGAGCCGATCATCGCGCGCGACGTCGAGGTGACGCGGCGGCTCTACCGGTCGGGCGAGAGCGAGTACCTGATCAACGGCGAGCTGGTGCGGCTGCGCGACGTGCACGAACTGCTGATGGACACCGGCCTCGGCGCCAAGGCCTACGCCATCATCGAGCAGGGGAAGATCGGCCAGATCCTGAGCACCCGCCCGACCGACCGCCGGCAGCTGATCGAAGAGGCGGCCGGCGTCACCAAGTACAAGGCCCGCCGGCGCGCCGCCGAGCTGAAGCTCGAGGCCTCGCAGCAGAACCTCACGCGCATCGACGACATCATCTTCGAGGTCGAGAAGCAGCGGGCCGCGCTCAAGCGGCAGGCGGCCAAGGCGCGCCGCTACCAGCGGCTGCGCGACGAGCTGCGGCGCTGGGAGAAGGTGCTCTTCGCCGAGCGCTACCGCGTGCTCGCCCGGGACATCGAGGCCTCGCGCGCCCGCCTGGCCGAGCGGCGGGAGGCCGCGGCGGTCGAGGCCGCGCGCCTGTCCGCGGCCGAGGACCGGCTGGCGAAGACGCGCATCGAGCTGGCGCAGGCCGAGGCGGAGGCCGGTTCGGTCCGCGAGGCGGCGCACGCGCGCGAGATGGAGATCGACCGCCGCCAGAACGCCGTCAGCTTCAGCGAGCAGCAGCTGGCCGGCCTCGGCGCGCGCAGCGCCGAGATCGCCGAGGAACTGTCGGCCATCGAGGCCCGGAGGGGGCCCGCTCGCCAGGGGCTGGCCGAGCGGCGCGAGGCGGCCGGCGAGGCCGAGCGCGCGCGCGAGCAGGCCGCCTCGGTCCTGGCGGCGGAGGCCGCGGCCTACGACGCGGCCTATCGCGCGCTCCAGGCGCTCGAGGCGGAGGTCGAGGAGAAGCGGCAGGCCGTCTACTTCGCCATGACGGCGATCAGCTCCCTGCAGCACGCCATCGAGAACGCCGAGGCGGCGCGGCAGCGCGTCGAGGACGAACTGGCGCGGCTCGACGCCGAGCGGTCGGACGTGGACGTCGAGGACCGGCGGCTGCTGGCCGAGCTCGAGGACGGGCGGCGGAAGGTGGCCGAGGCCCAGTCGGCGCTCGAGCGCGTCCGCGCGGACGGCGAGGCGAGGCAGGCCGAGCTGTCCGAGGCGCGTGAGTCCCAGGAGCAGCGCCGCCAGGCCACGCGCGCGCGCGAGCAGGAGCTGGCCAGCGTCGAGGCCCGCCTGCAGTCGCTGGAGGAGCTCGAGGCGGCCCGCGCCCAGTACGGCGACGCCGCTCGCTTCCTGCTCGGCGGCGGCGAGGCCCTCCGCCACTTCGGGCCGGTGGCCGACCATCTCGAGGTCGATCGCGGCTACGAGCGGGCCGTCGAGGCCTTCCTCGGCGACCTGCTGCAGCACGTGCTGGTGCCGAGCCACGACGAGGCGGCTCGCGGGCTGGCGCTGGTGCGCGAGCACAACGCCGGACGCTGCGGCTTCCTGGTCGTCGGCGGCGACCAGGCGGCGTCCGCGGTCCCGCCGGTCCCGCCGGCCGAGGGGCTCGTGCCCATGTCCTCGGTCGTCCGCGGCACGGGCGGGCACGCGCGGGACGTCGAACAGGCGATCGGCCATGCGTGGATCGCCCGGTCGTTCGCCCACGCGGTGCCGGCGTCGCTGGTCACCGACGTGCCCGTCGTGACTCCCGACGGCGACGTGCTGCGCGGCGCCCGACTCGTCTACGGCGGCCTGCGCGAGGAGTCGCGCGGGATCCTCTCGGCGCGGCGCGAGGTGCAGGAGCTGCGCGACCGGGCGGGCGAGATCCGCGCGGCGCTCGAGCGCCTGGCCGCGGAGACCGAGGCCGGCGCGGCCGACGTCGATCGGCTGACCGCGGCAATCGCCGGGCTGGTCGCCGACGCCCACGAGCGCGAGAAGGTGATCGTCGGCCTCGAGGGGCTCGTGGCCAGGGCGTCCGAGAACCGCCAGCGGCTCGGCCTCCGGTCCGGCGTGCTCGCGACCGAGAGCGCGCGGGCGCAGGAGGAGCGGCGGACGCTCGAGGCCCGCGAGGCCGAGGCGCACGCGTCGGTGGCCCGGCAGGAAGAGGTGCGGCACGCGGCCGACGAGCGCCTGGCCGTCGCGCAGCGCCAGCTGTTCGACGCCCGCGAGGCGGCCGAGGTCATCAGCCGTCGGGCCGCCGACGCCAGGGCGGCGCACGCCGGCCTGGTCGAGCGCGCCACCGCGATCGCCGCCGACGTCGCGCGCCAGCAGGAACTCATCGACGAGCTGGAATCGCGCTTCGCCGCGCGCCAGGAGGAGGCGCGCCAGAACGAGCGGCGCCGGGCGGAACTCCGTCAGGCCATCGAGGACGGCAAGCGCCAGCTCGACCTCGACATCCAGGCGCTCGACAGCCTGCGCGGCGAGGTCCGCGCGGCCGACGACCGCCTGTCCGCGCTGCACGTGCGCAGCGACGAAGAGGACGCCGCGATCCGCGACTGCCGCCGGTCGCTCGAGGAGGTCCGCGCCGAGGTGGCCGAACTCGATCTCGCCCGGGTCACGGCCGAGTCCGACCTGGCCCACCTGGCTTCGACCTGCGTCGAGGCCGTCCAGGAGACGCTCGACCAGGTGCTCGCCGAAGTGGAAGAGGCCGAGCGCCAGGGGCAGGCCGCCCCGGGCACGCCCATGGTCGAGGAGCCGGCCGACGAGGCGGGCGAGGAGGCCGGGGAAGAGGCTGGTGAGGGGGCCGGCGAGGCAGCGGGCCAGGCGCCGACCCTCGCCGTGGCCGAGGCGCCGCCCGCCACCGCCGACGAGGCGATTGCCGCCCTCAAGGCGAAGATCGACCGCCTCGGGCCGGTCAACATGATGGCCATCGAGCAGTTCGACGAACTCGAGACGCGGCACACCTTCCTGACGGTCCAGCGGCAGGATCTGCGCGAGTCGATCGCGGCCACGGGCCAGGCGATCAAGCAGATCGACGAGACCAGCAAGGAGCGCTTCCGCGAGGCGTTCGGCGTCATCAACGCCAATTTCCAGGAGACGTTCACCGTCCTGTTCGGCGGCGGCCGCGCGGGCCTCACGCTGATCGACGAGACCGACGTCCTCGAGAGCGGCATCGAGATCGTCGCCTCGC
>JAJXZZ010000305.1 GCA_021779795.1 Acidobacteriota bacterium
TTCGAGACGACCAGCGGCAGGATCGTCATCAGGATCGCGTTGATCCAGAGCGTGCCCGCCACCTCCACGCCGGCCCCGACCGCCAGCCAGGCCGGCCGCGCGGAGGCCGCGAGACCGGCGCCGGCGGCCAGGCCGGCGGCCAGGCCGACCACGGCCTTCGTCCCGACGCTCACGCCGCCTGCTTGCCTTTCAGACACGGACATGCCCTGGACCCTGCGCGACGCCGACAGCGGGGACGAGGAAGACAGGGGCCGGCCCGTGCCGGCCCCTGCCCGTGACGCGAAGCCGGGCGCCTGGCCCGACTTAGAAGCGGAACCCGACCGAGAAGCTGAAGTCCCGCGGGTTCTGGTAGCTGTTCGGGCTGATCGGCTGGCCGAAGGCCGGCCCCTTCTCCCAGTTCACCCCCTCGACGGGCGTCTCGGTGAACGGGTTGAAGGCCGTCAACGTGGAGTCGTCGCTCCGGCTGAGGGCGGTGACGTTGTAGCGGGTGAGCGCCGAGTTGTTGAACACGTTGTCCACGACGGCGCGGGCGAAGACCTCGGCGCGCTTCCACTTCGGCAGGTGGTGCGTCCAGGTCATCGACAGGTCGGTCCGCCACGCTCCGTCGAAGCGGAAGGCGCCGCGGCCGCTCACGAAGTAGGTCACCGACGAGGGCGGCGCGAGGTAGCCCGGGTTGGTCACGTACGGCCGGCTGTCGATCGACATGCTGAGGTCGTACGGCAGCCCCGAGTCGAACCGCTGCATGAAGCCGAAGGCGAACTCCCCGAACCGGGAGGGCACGGGCAGGTCGTACGTCCCCCAGACGCGCAGCTTGTGGCGCTGGTCGCCGTTCAGGTACCCGATGGGATAGTTCCACGAGGCCTGGCGGTACTCGGGGTAGTAGTCGGCGCTGGCGAAGTTGGCGATGTCGGTGGCGCTCTCGGCCTCGATGTTGCCGCGCGTGAACGACAGCATGTAGTTGCCGCCCATGAGCAGGCTCTGCAGCAGGCGGTAGCTGAACTGCAGGCTCATCCCCTTGTAGTTCCGCTCCACGCTGTCGGTGTTGCCGACCACGTCGAGGTTGAAGCTCCGCCCGGTGATCGGGTCGGTGACGACGCCGGTGGACATGTCGAGGCGATCGCCGTAGATGTTCTTGAACCGGCGGTAGATGAAGTCGGCGCGCATCGACCCCTTCGAGCCGAGCTCGTGGGAGAGGCCCACGGTCCATTCGTCGGTGGTCGACGGCTTCACGTTCGGGCTCACGGCGGTGTTGACGCCGGGGATCGACGGGTTCTGGCGCGGGGTGTGGCCGTCGGGGCCGCCCGTGGCGTTCCACCAGTCGAAGAGCACCTGCAGCGCCTCGTACGAGTTCAGGTAGGGCCCCGTCGTGCCGGTGTTCACCGTCGGGCCCTGGTAGTAGAAGCTGTACGACGCCTGCCGGCCCGCGGCCGAGGCCGCGTCGGCGACCTGCGTGATGAACGTCCCGACGTAGCGGCCGAAGCCGACGTTGGCGATCCACTTGCCGTCGCCCTTGAGATCGAACGTCGCGCCGATGCGCGGGCTGAACAGGCCGGCGTTGGCCACGGGCTTGGCGCCCTGGTCGCGGATGTTGTTCCTGTCGTAGCGGAGGCCGAGGTTGACGGTCATCCGCTTGTCGAGCCGCCAGACGTCGTTCAGGAAGGTGGAGTAGGTCCGCTGGTCGCTGCCCAGCGTGTCCTGGAAGACCGGCAGCCACTCGACCCAGGTCGTGTTGGTCTTGAAGATCGGGTAGATGTCCAGGCCGTCGATGATCGCCCCGGTCGCCTGCACGCGGTAGCTGCTGGCCGACGAGTTCTGGTTGTTCTTCCGCATGTCCTTGAACGCGTCGAACCCGGCGACGATGTTGTGGGACCCCATGTTCTTCGTCGAGAGGAAGTAGTTCACCTTGACGTAGGCGTCCCAGTTGTTCATGTCGTTCGCGTAGTTCGGGCACACGGCGCAGTAGGTCGGCGCGCTGAAGCGGGCCTTGCTGCGCGACTTGTCCCAGATCGGCGTGCCGTGGATCTCGTCCATGTAGCTCGAGCCGCGGCCGAGCAGGCTCATCCGGCGCGCCGAGTACTGCGCCTCGACGAAGAGGTTGCCGGTCAGCACCGTCTGGTAGTTGGCCGCCAGCAGCGACTCGGGGCTGCGGTCGTTGTACAGGCTGGCCTGGTCCATGATCGTGCCGAAGCTGTCGTTGCCGACCGACAGGCTCTTCTTGAGGTACGAGACCTTCAGCGTGTTCCTCGCGTTGATCGAGTAGGTCAGCTTCCCCTCGCCGCGCTTGTCGTCCTGGGTCCGGGTGTAGTTGAACCCGGTGTACGGCGCGGTGACGTTGGTCGTGTTCTTCTGGAAGCGGCCCGCCGAGAAGAACCACAGCTTGTCCTGGACGATGGGGCCGCCGAAGGTCATCTCGTAGGCCGGCACGACCTTGCTCAGCGTCGAGTCGCCGGGGTACGGCGTCAGCGCCCGCCACGCGTCGTTGGTGAACGTCACGCGGAGCGACCCGCTGAAGACGTTGCCGCCCGACTTGGTGATCATGTTGATGACGCCGCCCTCGAACCGGCCGTACTCGGCCGAGATGTTGCCGGCCGAGACCTTCGTCTCCTGGATCGCGTCCTCGATGTACAGCGTGCGCGGCTGCTGCGTCTGGGTGTCGTTGACGTTGACGCCGTTGACGAGGTTGAGGTTGTCGTACGAGAGGGCGCCCGAGATCATGGGCTGGCCGGACGGCCCGTTGCCGATCGCGCTCGGCGCGAACAGCGTGGCGGTCTCGAGCGACCGCCCGAGGGGCAGCACGTCCACCGTGCTCGCTTTCAGGGTGGTGGCGACGGTCGCGGTCGGCGCCGTCTCGCTGGGCGCCGCCGTCACGGTGACGACCTCGCTCACCTTCGCGATCTCCATCTTCACGTTGAGCGGGAGGGTGTCGGCCATCTTCAGGTCGATCTGCTGCTTGACCGTCGCGAACCCCTGCAGCTCGTACGTCACGGTGTAGCTGCCCGCCGGCAGGAACGGGATGATGTAGTCCCCGTTCGCCGACGTCACCACCGTGCGGACGCCCTGCAGCGCGGGCGACGCCGCGCTGACCGTCACACCGGGCAGCGCCAGGTTGTCCGGGTCGGTCACGTGACCGGAAATCGTGCCGGTCGGATTGCCTTGGCCGAAGACTCCCGTGGCGAGCGCCGTCAGCGCCAGCGCCAGGATCCCGGTGCGTACACGAAACATGATTCCTCCCTCGGTTGCCTCGTCGAGCCGCCCGGAGCTCGGGCCGGGCTCGGCAGTGGGTCAGACTATACGGCGTCGGGAGGCGGCGGAATGTCGCAGAGTGTCGCAGGCGGTCAGGCCGGGTCGGCCGGCGCCGAGGGCCGTCCTTCCGGCGTGATCGTGTACCCGTCGCCGCGCACGGTGTGGATGTAGCGGGGACGGCCGGGATCGGGCTCGATCTTCTTGCGGAGGCGCGCGATGGCGTGGTCGACCGACCGGGTGTCGGGCTCGTCGGGGTATCCCCACACCTCGCGGAGCAGCTCGCGGCGGAACACGACGCGCCCCTGGCGCTCGAGCAGGTAGCGCAGCATCTCGAACTCGCGGTGCGTGAGATGGATCTCGTCGCGGCCGCGCGTCACCCGCATCTGCCGGAGATCGACCGTCACCGCGCCGAGCGCGACCCGGTCCACGATCGGGCTCGCCCGGCGCAGCACGGCGTGCACGCGGGCCATCAGCTCCTCGAGGTCGAACGGCTTGGTCACGTAGTCGTCGGCGCCGAGCGTCAGCCCCTTCAGCTTGTCGGCCTTCTGCGCCCGCGCGGTCAGCATCACGATCGACGTCGCGCCGCCCTGCCGGAGGAGGCCGCACAGGTCGAAGCCGTCGCGGCCGGGCAGCATGACGTCGAGGATGACGAGGTCGGGCAGGAACCGCCGGGCGGCGGTCACGGCCAGGTTCCCGTCGCCCACGCACTCCACCTCGAACCCCTCGAACAGCAGGTTCTCCCGGAGCACCCAGGTGAGCGCCGCGTCGTCTTCAACGACCAGGATCCGCTTCTTCATCGCCCGTCTCCGCGGCCGGCAGCGTCACGCTGACGGATGTCCCCCCGCCAACCCGGCTCTCGATCCGCAGCGCCCCGCCGTGGTCGCCGGCGATGCGGTTGACGATCGTCAGGCCCAGACCGCTCCCGCCCGCGCCGGCGCCCCGGCCGCGGAAGAACCGCCGTGTCAGCTTCGGCAGCTCGTCGGCCGGGATCCCCGGCCCGTTGTCGGCCACCTCAATGGTCACCGCGCGCCCGGCGGCGCGC
>JAJXZZ010000306.1 GCA_021779795.1 Acidobacteriota bacterium
GTCGCGGTTCATCGACGAGGTGCCGGCGGAGCTCGTCGAGCGGGTCGAACCGGCCGGGTCGGGGGCGTATCAGCCGGGCCTGTGGGCCGGCCGGCGGGCCTCTGGCGGGACCAACGGATTCGCCGGGCGCCCGGCCGGGGCTGCGCGGCGCGGGCCGTCCCGCGTGCGCGACGGGGCGGCGGCCTATGCCTACGAGGACGAGGACCAGTCGCGCGCGGGCCGCATCGAGGCGGGCATGCGGGTGCGCCACGAGACGTTCGGCGTGGGCACGGTGCTGAGCGCCGAGGCTGGCGACGGCGACCTGAAGCTGGTCGTGCGGTTCGCGTCGGTGGGAACCAAGCGGCTGCTCGCCAGGTACGCGAACCTCGAGGTGATCTGACGCGGCGGCCGGGGGCGAAAAAGAGCGAGGGGCGCCCCTGGCGCCCCTCGCGTGATCGCTGCGTCGGTGGTGTCTGCCCGACTCCGGCCGGTTAGGCGGCCGGCGCTTCCTTGAGCCCCGTGATCATCCACTTGCCTTCGATCGGGGGCTTGCCCGCCCCGTCCTTCAGCACGACGCGCTGAAGCGTGAGGATCAGCGTCTCCTTGGCGGTCTGGCCGTCGGGCTTCCTGACGTTGGCCGTCACGGTCACTTCCCTGGTCCCCTCGTAGGCGTCGAAGGCCGCGGCGTCCTGGTCGGGCACGCTCAGGTCGGCCACCTTGCGCTCGTTCTGCAGGGCCAGGCGGGCGTCGGACGCCTTCTTCTGGACCTCCGACGACTCGTCGCGCCACTTCCGCCACGCCTCCTGGACGGCGACGTCACGCGGGGCGATCCGGCCGGTCCCCGACTGCTCGACCTTGAGAACGCGGTCGATCGCGTCCTGGTTCTTGTCCTGGTACTCCTTCATCTTCTTGCTGAAGGCGTCCGCGGCGGCCTGGGCGTCCTTGTAGGCCTGGTCGAGTTCCTTGATGTGCAGCTGGCGGGTCGTCTCGGGCGTTTCGCTGATGAACGTCACGTTCTGCGCGCGGCCGTCCTTGTCCGGGTCGAACACCACGGTGGCGATGTTGCCGAGGGTCGCGGTATCACCCGTGGCCGAGGCCACGAAGAACTTCTTGATCATCAAGTCGTGTTCGGACCCCCCGCACCCGGCGACGGAGAAAGCCAGAACCACCAGCACGGGAATGAGACACCAACCAAGACGCGGCCGATGCATGCCAGCCTCCTTCTCTATTCGGTGAGATCTTCTTCTCGCTCCGCAAGCCGGGCGATCGAGACGACCTTGTCCTCGTCGTCCACGCCGATGAGCCTGACGCCCTGCGTCGCCCGGCCGATCGTCCGCACGTCGCGTGCGCCGGTGCGCAACACCTTGCCCTGCTGCGTGATGAGCATCAGCTCATCCTCGTCGCGCACGTAGGCGATCCCCACAACTCTCCCGTTACGGTCGGTCGTGTGGATGTTGATGATACCCAAACCGCCCCGAGACTGCACGCGATATTCGTCGAGGTCGGTCCGCTTGCCGAACCCGTTCTCGGACACGGTCAGGACCGTGCCCCCGGGGGTCACCACTTCCATGGCCACGACGGCGTCTGCTTCCCGCAGCGTGATGCCGCGGACGCCGAACGCCCCCCGGCCGGTCGGCCGGACGTCGGCCTCGGGGAACCGGATGGCCATCCCGTCCCGGGTGCCGAGGAAAACCTCCCCCTGGCCGTCGCTGAGCTGGACGTCGATGACCGCGTCCCCCTCCTCGACTCCCATGGCGATGATCCCCGCCGCCCGGGGGTTCCCGAACGCGGCCAGGCCGGTCTTCTTGACCACCCCCCGGCGGGTGCCCATGACGACAAACCGCCCCTCTTCGAACTCGCGCACCGACACCAGCGCCGCGATCCGCTCGTCGGGCAGCATCGAGACGAGGTTGGCGATCGCCTTTCCTTTGCCGTCCGGCCCCACGTCGGGGATCTCGTAGACCTTGAGCCAGTAGACGCGGCCCCGGTCGCTGAAGATCAGGATGTAGGCGTGGGTCGAGGCGACGAACAGGTGCGAGACGAAGTCCTCCTCGCGCACGCTCATCCCCCGCCGCCCCTGCCCGCCGCGGCGCTGCGTCCGGTAGCTCGACACCGCGGTCCGCTTGATGTAGCCGGTGTGGCTGACGGTGATCGCCATGTCCTCGTCGGCGATCAGGTCCTCGATGCGGAACTCCCCTTCCGCCTCGACGATCTCCGTGCGCCGCGCGTCGCCGTAGCGGTCGCGGACCTGCCGCAGCTCGTCCATGACGATCCCGGTCAGGAGCGCCTCGCTGCCCAGGATGGCGCGCAGCTTCTCGATGAGCGCGAGGACCTCGGTCAGCTCGTCGAGGATCTTCTGCCGCTCGAGGCCGGTCAGGCGCTGGAGCTGCATGTCGAGGATGGCCTGCGACTGGACCGGGCTCAGGCCGAAGCCGGCCATCAGGCCCTCCCGGGCCTCGGCCGGCGACCGGGCGGCGCGGATGAGCGCGATGACCGCGTCGAGGTGGTCGAGGGCGATCTTGAGCCCCTCGAGGATGTGGGCCCGGGCCTCGGCCTTGCGCAGGTCGAAGGCGGTCCGCCGCTGCACGACCTCGCGGCGGAACTCGATGAACTGCTCGAGCGCCTCGACGATCGAGAGGTACCGCGGCCGGCCGCCGACGATGGCGAGCATGATCACGCCGAAGTTCACCTGCAGCGGCGTGTGCTTGTACAGGTTGTTGAGGACGACGTCGGCCAGCTCGCCCCGCTTCAGCTCGATGACGATCCGCAGCCCGTCGCGGTCCGACTCGTCGCGCAGGTCCGCCACGCCCTCGATCGTCTTGTCCCGCACCAGCTCGGCGATCTTCTCGACGAGCTTGGCCTTGTTGACCTGGTAGGGAATCTCGGTCACCACGATCGCGCTGCGGTCGCCCCGGGGCAGTTCCTCGACCGAGACCTTCGCCCTGATGGTGAGGCTGCCGCGGCCGGTCCGGTAGGCCTGCACGATGCCCGCGCGCCCGACGATGAGCCCGCCGGTCGGGAAGTCGGGGCCGGGGATCAGGCGCAGCAGCCCCTTGAGCTTGGCCTCGTGCGGCTCGGCGGCGTGCTCGATCAGCCAGATCGCCCCGTCCACCACCTCGCCAAGGTTGTGCGGCGGGACGTTGGTGGCCATGCCGACGGCGATGCCGACCGACCCGTTGACCAGGAGGTTGGGGAACGGCGCCGGGAGGACGCTCGGCTCCTCGGTCGTCTCGTCGTAGTTGGGGACGAATTCGACCGTCTCCTTCTCGAGGTCGGCCATCATCTCCTCGGCCAGCGGCCTGAGGCGCGCCTCGGTGTAGCGCATGGCCGCCGGGGGATCGCCGTCCATCGAGCCGAAATTCCCCTGGCCGTCCACCAGGGGGGACCGCATGTTGAAGTCCTGCGCGAGGCGGACCAGCGTGTCGTAGATGGCGGCGTCGCCGTGGGGGTGGTAGTTCCCCATCACCTCGCCGACGATCTTCGCGCACTTGCGGTAGGCGCGGTTGCTGGCCAGCCCCATGGTTCGCATGCCGTAGAGCACGCGCCGGTGGGCCGGCTTGAGGCCGTCGCGCACGTCGGGAAGCGCCCGCCCGATGATCACGCTCATGGCGTAATCCATGTACGAGCGCTTCATCTCGTCTTCGATGTTGACGGGCAGCTTGGAAGCGGCGATGGTCATTAGAGGGCTCAGGGCTCAGGGCTCAGGGCTCAGGGCTCAAGGCTCAAGGCTCAAGGCGGCCCACGGCCCCGAGCGGCCTGAGCCTTGAGCCCTGAGCCTTGAGCCCTGCTAGATGTCCAGGTTCTTCACGTCGAGCGCGTTGTCTTCGATGAACTTGCGCCGCGGTTCGACCTGGTCGCCCATCAGCGTGGTGAACATCAGGTCGGCCTCGGTGTGGTCCTCGGCCTTCACCTGCAGCAGCGTGCGCACGTCGGGCTTCATCGTCGTGGCCCAGAGCTGCTCGGGGTTCATCTCGCCGAGGCCCTTGTAGCGGTTGATCGCCACGCCGCGCTTGCCGGCCGCAATGAAGAAGTCCACCAGGTCGTCGAGCGTGGGGAGCGTCACGTCGGCTTCCTTCGCGCGGGCGGCCGGTGCCTCGGCCGGCTCGGCGCCTTCCCGCCCGTCGGCCTCCGCCGGGGCGTCCGCCGGCGCCGCCGGCGCGCCCGCCAAAACGACGACCGGGAGCCGGATCCCCCGGATCTCGCGGTAGCCCGAGAGCAGGTTCCGGTACTCGCCGCCGGTGACGAAGTCCACGTCCACCGTGTAATGGCGCGCGTAGCCGTTCGAGCGGTCCT
>JAJXZZ010000307.1 GCA_021779795.1 Acidobacteriota bacterium
CCGGCGTCCAGCCGGCCGGCCGCCGCGTCGGCCAGCGCGGCCGCCACGGTGATGGCGCCGCTCGGCTCGACGACGAGCCGGCCGTGGCGGAAGAGCCACTGCAGCGCGCGCACGATCGCCGCGTCCTCGACGCGGACGAGGCGATCGACGAACGCCCGCGCGTGGAGGTAGGTCAGGTCGCCGGGCCGCACCGCCAGCAGGCCGTCGGCAATCCCCGGCGTCATCGGGATCGTCGTGGGCTGGCCGGCCTCGAACGAGGCCGCCATCCGCGCGGTCCCCGCCGGCTCGACGCCCACCACCTGCACCGACGGGCGGCTGCGCTTGATCGCGGTCGCGACGCCCGAGATGAGGCCGCCGCCGCCAATCTGCACGTAGACGGTGCCGACGGCCGGGCACTGCTCGAGGATCTCGAGGCCCACCGTCCCCTGCCCCGCGATGATCGCCGGGTGGTCGAACGGCGGGACGATGGTCATCCCCCGCCAGGCGGCCTCGGCCTCGCCCCGCTGCTTCCGCTCGAGCGTCGTCGTCCCCTCGAAGAGCACCTCGGCGCCGAGCGCCCGCGCGCCTTCGACCTTCACCGCCGGGGCGGTGGTCGGCATCACGATCACGGCCGGCACGCCGAGGCGGCGCGCCGTGATGGCGACGGCCAGGCCGTGGTTGCCCGACGAGTAGGTCAGCAGGCCGGCCTGCCGCGCCGCGTCGGGCAGGCTGCCGGCCATGTTGCAGGCGCCGCGGATCTTGAACGCGCCGCCCACCTGCAGGTTCTCGCACTTGAGGCGCAGCGTGAAGCCGTCGGGGACGCCCCAGGCGGCCAGGTCGCGGGCTTCGACGAGCGGGGTGACGCGGGCGACGCCGGCAATCCGGGCGGCGGCGGCGCGGAAGTCCTCGAGGGTGACGAAGTCGGTCATGGCAGTCACTCGCGGCCGGCGTCCTGTCCGCGCGGGTGGGCGGCCGCGCGCCACTCCTCGAACAGCCGCGCGGCGTTGCCCGCGATCGAGCGGACCGCCGGCATCCACCCCAGCGCGCGCGCCCGCGGGCTGCGGACCACCTGGTCGAGCGCCAGCGCCAGCGCGTAGGGCCCCATCTTCGCCTGCGCCTCCTTGATCGGCACGCGCCGGATGTCGGGCGTCTTGGGGGCGTGGGCCGCGATGGCGGCCACGATGTCGTTGACGCGCTCGTCCGACTCGTCGGTGGCGTGGAACACGCCCGACGCCTCGGCGTGCTGGGCGAGTTTCACGTAGAGGTCCGCGAGGTCGCGGTGGTAGACGGCCGGCCAGCGGTTGTCGCCGGGGCCCACCACGCGGATCAGGCCGTGGACGGCGTCGCGGAAGAACTCGCCGACGATGCCCCGCGCGCCGCCGAAGACGATGCCGGGCCGGACGACGACCGTGCGGAGGCCGGAGCCGGCCGACGACAGCACCAGTTGCTCGTGCCCGGGCCGGAAGGCGACGTTGGCCACCGGGTTGAGGGGCGCGTCCTCGGCGACCGGCATCGGCGCCGCGCCCAGCACCCAGATCCCCGACGTGTAGATCAGCAGCCGCGGGCGCCGCGCGTCGCCGGCCCGGGCGGCCGCCAGCAGCGCGTCGATCGCCGCCCGGTCGGTGTCGGCGCCGCGGGCGTAGTCGAAGCCGGCGTGGACGAAGACGTCGTGCCCCTCGGCCGCGTGCCGGTAGGACTCGGCGTCGTGGAGGTCCCCCTCGTGCGGCGAGCCGCCGCGCGCGGCCACCTCGGCGGCCTTCTCGGGGGTTCGCACCAGTCCCGTCACCTGGTGGCCGGCGTGCACGAACGCGTCGAGCACGGCCGACCCGATGTACCCGCTCGCGCCAGTCAGGAAGATCCGCATAATGCCCCGCTCACGAGACCCACAGGCCCCAGGGAACCATTGTATATGAGGGGCAGCGGAAGAGCCGGGGGAAGGGGGCGAACTGGCGATCTTGCGAGCTTGCGAAGTACGAAGTAAGAAGTACGAAGTAAGAAGTAAGAAGTAAGAAGAGTAGTGGCCAGTGTGTCGAGGTGTCACGCCTGACAGACTAGCCACTAGCCACTGCCCGCCACTGCCCACTGCCGCGCAACCGTCCGCGAGCGGCGCACCCGGCCCGGCTGGCCGAACGCACACCGCGGCCGCCACCGAAAGGCCGCCGCCGCAAGCGGCCGGCCGGGTCGGGATGCGTCGCGAGGCGGGCCTTCGTAGCAGGCCGTCCACCAAGACAGGGAAAGCGACAAGCGCGTGCCTCGATTTCCCGGGCGCAGCGCGTGCGGTCGATCCAGCGCGAATAGCGCAAGCCCGATGCAGAGAGCCGGAAATCGAGGCACCGCGAGGAGCTTTCCCGGCCTGCGGAGCGGCCCGCGAGCGGCGCGCCCGGCCCGGCTGGCCCACCGCACACCGCGGCCGCCACCGAAAGGCCGCCGCCGCAAGCGGCCGGCGTAGAATCGCCTCATGGGCCGCGCGACGCTGGCCGACTTCTTCGAGGACCTGGCCGCCAAATCCGGCGAGTTCGTGGTCCACGACGACGGGCTGAGGACCCGGCGATACCAGTACGCCGACGTGGCGGCCGCCGCGCGGGCGTTTGCCTGCCGTCTGGGGGCGGCGGGCCTCGGCAAGGGAGACCACGTCCTGGTCTGGTCCGAGAACCGGCCCGAGTGGCTGGCGGCGTTCTGGGGCTGCGTCCTCGCCGGCGTGGTCGTCGTCCCCATCGACTACCGCTCGTCGCTGGCGTTCGCGCGCCGCGTGGCCGGGATCGTCGGCGCCCGCGTGGCGCTCGTCGGCGACGACGTGGCGGCGGTGGACGCGGCCGAGGCCTCGGCGGCCGGCGCGCTGGGCGGCATCGACGCGTGGCCGCTCGCCCGGCTCGACTGGAAGGACCGGCGCGCGTGCCCGCCCGCGCCGCTCTCGGCCGACGACGTGGCCGAGGTCATCTTCACGTCGGGCGCCACGGCCGATCCCAAGGGCGTGGTGCTGACCCATCGCAACATCCTGGCCAACATCGTCCCCATCGAGCGCGAGGTCGCGAAATACCGCGCGTGGGGCCGGCCGTTCTTCCCGCTGCGGTTCCTGAACCTGCTGCCGCTCAGCCACATGTTCGGCCAGGCGATGGCCACCTTCATCCCGCCGATGCTGCCCGGCACGGTCGTCTTCATGCGGGGGCTCAACCCGTCCGAGATCGTCGCGCAGGTGAAGCGGCGGCGCGTGTCGGTCGTCGTGTCGGTGCCGAAGATCCTCGACGTGCTGGCGCAGCACGTGCGCCGGGCGCATCCCGAGACGGCGGACCTGCCGGCACGAGAGATCCACGTCGCGCGGCGGTGGTGGCGGTACCGCGCGGTGCACCGGGCGTTCGGGCCGAAGTGCTGGTGCTTCGTCGTGGGCGCCGCGCCCCTCGCCCCGGCCACCGAGGCGTACTGGTCGCGCCTCGGCTTCCTCGTCATCCAGGGATACGGCCTGACCGAGACGGCGCCCATCGTGAGCCTGAACCACCCGTTCGCGGCGAAGAGCGGGTCGGTGGGCAAGGCGATCGCCGGCGTCGAGGTGCGGATCGCCCCCGACGGCGAGATCCTCGTCCGGGGCGAGAACGTGACGCGCGGCTACTTCGACGGCGCGGGCAACGCCGCCGACGCGTTCGAGGACGGGTGGCTGCGGACGGGCGACATCGGCGAGATGGACGCCGAGGGGCGGCTGTTCGTGCGCGGGCGCAAGAAGGAGATGATCGTCACGCCCGAGGGGCTGAACGTCTTTCCCGAGGACGTGGAACGCGCGCTCGACGCGCAGGCCGGCGTGATCGAGTCCGCGGTGGTCGGCGTGACGCGCGGGGGCGAGGAGCGGGTGCACGCGGTGGTGGCGGCCGAGCCCGGCGCCGACCTCGACGCGGCGGTGCGCGCGGCCAACGCGGCGCTGGCCGACCACCAGCGCATCCGCGGGATCTCGGTCTACCCGGAGGCGCGTCTCCCCCGCACCGAGGGGACCGGCAAGCTCAGGCGGCGGGCGATCCGCCAGTGGCTCGAGACGGGCGCGAAGGCCGAGGCGCCGGCCACCGCCGGGCCGTCGCTCGAGTCGCTGCTCGGCCGCCACCTCGCGGGACGCGGCGTCGGCCCCGAGACGACGATGGAGGAGCTGGGGCTGTCGTCGCTGGAGCGGGTCGAGCTGATGGCGGCGATCGAGGAGCGGCTCGACGGCGAGATCGACGAGACGCGGTTTGCCGAGGCGCGCACGGTGGGCGACGTGATGGCGCTCGTCGCGGCCGCCTCGGGCGGGGGCGCCGCCGGGCCGGGGCCTGCG
>JAJXZZ010000308.1 GCA_021779795.1 Acidobacteriota bacterium
ACACCGAACCCGACGCCGTGACGCCGATGGAGTGCCTGCCGGACCGGCTGCGCGGGCGGCGCTACTACCGCCCGACCGAGCGCGGCTTCGAGAAGGAGATCAAGCGGCGGCTGGAGGCGTGGGAGGCCATCAAGGAACGGCGGCGGAAGGACGCCGATAGCGGATCACGGTCCGAGGACGGGACGCCGCGAAGCTGACAGCGGATCGGCAGGTCCGCTGCCGGCTGCTCCGGGGCCCGGCCACCGGCCGTGTTCCGCTGCCCGCTGACTAGATCCGCTGAAAATTCTTCTCGACTTCGCGTCGCGTAATCCGCAGCATCACCGGCCGCCCGTGCGGGCAGACGGTGGAATACGCCGTCCGGCGCAGTTCCTCGAGGATGTGCGCCATCTTCTCGTGCGTCAGCGGCGCGTTCGCCTTCACGGCCGCGTGGCAAGCGGTCGTCGCCGCGATCCGCTTCAGCGCCTCCTCCACGGTCGCGCCGGCGTCGAGGCCGTCGAGGTCCTCGGCCAGCGCGCGCACGGCGGCGACACTCTCGCCGGGAGACAGCAGGGCGGGCACGGCGGCGACGCGCACGCTCTGCCCCCCGAACTCGACGATGTCGAAGCCGAATCGCTGCAGTTCGGGCGCGCGCCGGAGCAGCACCTCGCAGCCGCTCGGCGACAGGTCGACGACCAGCGGCTCGAGCAGCAGCTGGCTCTCGAGCCGGCCGTCGGTGAGCCGCTGCATGACGCGCTCGAACAGCACCCGCTCGTGCGCCACGTGCTGATCGACGATGGCGATCCCCTCGTCGTCGATGGCGATGATGAACGTGTCGCGGAACTGGCCGAGCGGGATCATCGGCCGGGTACCGAGCGCCGACACGGCCCCCTCGAGCGGCGCCGGGCCGGGCGCCCCCTCGGGCGCCGCCGTGGCGCCGCCGTCCGAGGCTGGAACGGGGACGCCCGCCGACGGAACCTGCCGCTGCGGCCATCCTGGCACGCCGACCGGGGACGCGCCGCCCGCCGGGGCCCAACGGCTGGGATAGATCCCGCCGAGCAGGCCGGGAAACGACATCGCGACGGGATTCGGGGGCGCGACCGCTTCGCGCGTGAGCTGCAGCTCCGGCGCGGGCCCCTGGCCGAGCGCCGCCCCGATCGCCCGCCGCACCACCTCGTGCACCGACGACTGATTGCGGAAGCGGACCTCCGCCTTGGTCGGGTGGACGTTCACGTCCACCTGGTCGGGCGCCATCTCGATGAACAGGTGCACCTCGGGGCTCCGCTCCTTCACCGAGGCCACCGAGTACGCCTCGATGATGGCGTGGGCGATCGTCTTGTCCTTGACGATCCGGCGGTTGACGAAGATGTTCTGCGGCCCGCGCCGCGGTCCCTGCTCGGCGAGCGCCGCCACGAAGCCGAACACGCGGATGCCCGAGGCCTCCTTCCCCACCTCCACGAGGTCCTCCCGCTCGCCGTAGAGCTGGTAGAACCGGTCGGCCAGCGATTCGACCGGCGGGCACTCGAGCAGACGGCGGCCCGCGCTCGACAAGGTGAACCCGACGCCCGGGTACGCCAGCGCGAGTTGCGTCACCATCCGGGAGATCTGCGCCGACTCGGCCCCGTCCGACTTCAGGAACTTCCGTCGGGCCGGCAGGTTGTAGAAGAGGTCCGCGACCTCGACGCTCGTGCCCTGCGGCGCGCCGGCCTCCCGGACCGACGAGACGGTCCCGCCGTTGGCGCGGATCTCCGTCCCGCTGGCCGCGTCGGCCGGGCGGGTTCTCAGCACGAGGTGGGACACCGAGGCGATGCTCGGCAGCGCCTCGCCGCGGAAGCCGTGCGTCAGGATGGCGGCCAGGTCGTCGGCGCTGGCGATCTTGCTGGTGGCGTGACGATCGAGCGCGAGGCCGGCGTCGTCGGGATCCATGCCGATCCCGTCGTCCTCCACGCGGATCAGCTTCTTGCCGCCCAGCTCGCTGGTGACCTGGATGCGCGTCGCGCCCGCGTCGATGGCGTTCTCGACCAGTTCCTTGACGACCGAGGCCGGGCGCTCGACGACCTCGCCGGCGGCGATCTGGTTGGCGAGTTCGGGAGGCAGGCGATGGACTTTGGCCATGGATGCAATCGGCGGTCGGCAATCGGCGGTCGGCCGTCGGCGGTCGGCGGTCGGCCGCGTCACGCTGTCACGCTGTAATCATGCCAGAAAAGACGACGGGCCAGGAAGCCACCGCTTCCTGGCCCGTCAGAGGCTTGGCTCTCGGCCAACGGCCGACCGCCAACGGCCGACCGCCGACCGCCGACTAATCCCCCACCTTCACGCTGAGCGCCGCGTGGGCGGCCGCCAGCCGCGCCACCGGCACGCGGAAGGGGGAGCAGCTCACGTAGTTGAGGCCCACCTTCTGGAAGAAGTGGATCGACGCCGGGTCGCCGCCGTGCTCCCCGCACACGCCGAGCTTCAGGTCGGGCCGGGCCTTCCGCCCGAGCTTGGCCGCCATGTCCACCAGCTTGCCCACGCCGACCGTGTCGATGCTGGCGAACGGGTCGGCGTCGAGGATGCGGCGCTCCTGGTAGATCTTCAGGAACTTGCCGCTGTCGTCGCGCGAGAACCCGCAGGTCATCTGCGTGAGGTCGTTGGTGCCGAACGAGAAGAACTGCGCCTCCGCGGCGATCTCGTCGGCGGTCACCGCGCCGCGCGGCACCTCGATCATGGTGCCGATCAGGTACTTGATCCTGATCCCCTGCTCCTTCATGACCTCCTGGCAGACGCGCTCGACGATCGCCTTCTGATCCTTCAGCTCCTTCACGAAGCCGACGAGCGGGATCATGATCTCGGGGACGACCTTGAGCCCTTCCTTGTTGAGCTGGCAGGCCGCTTCCATGATCGCCCGCGTCTGCATCTCGGTGATCTCGGGGTACGTGATCCCGAGGCGGCAGCCGCGGTGCCCGAGCATCGGGTTGAACTCGTGCAGCTGCTCGACCCGGGCGAGCAGCGCCTTCTTCTCCTCGAGCGCCTTCGGGTCGGCGCCGGTGACCTCGAGCCTGGCGACCTCGAC
Source organism: Acidobacteriota bacterium (assembly GCA_021779795.1). GTDB lineage: Bacteria > Acidobacteriota > Vicinamibacteria > Vicinamibacterales > Fen-181 > FEN-299. The sequence goes on from JAJXZZ010000308.1 coordinate 3,029, forward strand.
CATCAGGTCTTCGCGCTTGGGGAGGAACTCGTGCAGCGGCGGGTCGATCGTGCGCACGGTCACCGGCTGGCCGTGCATCGCCTTGAACACGCCGTAGAAGTCGGCGCGCTGCATCGGCAGCAGCTCGTTGACGGCCGCCTTCCGGTCGGCCTCGTTGTCGGCGAGGATCATCCGGCGGACGATCGGCAGCCGGTCGTCGGCGAAGAACATGTGCTCGGTGCGGCACAGGCCGATGCCCCGCGCGCCGAAGGCGTAGGCGGTCTCGGCCTGGTCGGGCAGGTCGGCGTTCGCGCGGATGCCCATCGTCCGCGCCTTGTCCGCCCACGACAACAGCTTCGCGAACCGCTGGTAGATGTCCGACTCCTCCGGCTTCATGCTGCCGTGGATCACCTGCAGGATCTCGCTCGGCCGGGTGGCCACCTTCTCCACCTTCACCTCGCCCGACAACCCGTCGAAGGCGAGGTAGTCCCCTTCGCGGAGCGTGCGCCCGCCGACGACGACGGTCTTGGCGTCCTCGTCCACCGTGATCTCGGAGGCGCCGACCACGGCCGGCTTGCCCATCTGCCGCCCGACCACCGCGGCGTGCGAGGTCATGCCGCCGGTCGCCGTCAGGACGCCCTGCGAGACGTACATCCCGTGGATGTCGTCGGGCACGGTCTCCTTGCGGACGAGCACGACCTTGCGCCCCTGGTCGGCCCAGGCCACCGCCTCGTCGGCGGTGAAGACGACCTGGCCCGAGGCGGCGCCGGGCGAGGCCGGCAGCCCCTTGGTCGCGACCGGGATCGCCTTCCACTCCTTCGGGTCGAACACCGGCGCCAGCAGCTGTGACAGCGAGGCGGGGTCGACGAGCAGCAGCGCCTCGACCGGCTTCAGCAGCCGCTCGGCCACCATGTCGGTCGCGATCACGACCGCCGCGTAGCCGGTGCGCTTGCCCGACCGGGTCTGCAGCATGTAGAGCTTCTCGTTCTCGATCGTGAACTCGAAGTCCTGCACGTCTTGGTAGTGCTTCTCGAGCAGCGTGGTGTGCCGGCGCAGGTCCTTGTAGGCCTGCGGGATCTCCTGCTCCAGGCGGGTGATCGGCATCGGCGTCCGGATGCCGGCTACGACGTCCTCCCCCTGCGCGTTGATCAGGAACTCGCCGTAGAACTCCCGCTTGCCCGTGGCCGGGTTGCGCGTGAAGCCGACGCCGGTCGCCGACCGGTTCCCCGAGTTGCCGAAGACCATCAGCTGGACGTTCACC
>JAJXZZ010000309.1 GCA_021779795.1 Acidobacteriota bacterium
GACACCTCGGGCGCTCGGCTCGCAGCGGCCGGAGCGGTGAGCGCCGCGGCGGACGCGAACCGGGGGGTCTGGCGTTCGTATCAAACCGTGAAGGGGCGACCCCCGGGCGTGCGGCAATACGGGACGCCGCGGGGCCGTTTCGGTGGGCATGAGCGCTCGCTCGACAGGCACCCTGGAGCTGGCGGCTGCGGCGCGGACCGCAAGGGACCGTTCGTGCCGCGTGCAAGTGAGCGCGTGGCGTGCCATCGCCGCCGGCGGCCTGCTGGTCTGGAGCGCGGGCTGCGCGAGCTTGCCGCGGAGCTTGTACCGCCTGCAGATCACCCCTGACGAGCTGCTGGCGGGGGCGCCGCTAGGCGTCACGGCCGTGCCCCCGCTGGCGGCCGCCGACCCGGCCGACGTCCTCGCCCTGAGCCCGGAGATGAAGGCGTTCGCCGACGCCCACGTGGAGCGGAACGACCCCGACAACCTCAAGCTCAACCAGCTGGTCACCGCGATCATGGGGAAGAAGACGTTCGGCGTGACGTACGACGACAGCACCCGGAGCGCCGCGGACACGTTCCTCACCCGGCGGGGAAACTGCCTGTCGTTCTCCAATATGTTCGTGGCGATGGCACGCTACGTCGGCCTCAACGCCGAGTTCCAGGAGGTCGACATCCCTCCCGATTGGACGCTCGACAAGGAAACGTTCGTGCTCAACCGCCACGTCGACGTCTACGTCGACATGGGCCCGCTCGGGTCGTCGGTCGTCGACTTCAACATCGAGGACTTCAAAGCCACCTACCCGATGCGCGTCATCTCCGACGCCCGCGCGCTGGCGCACTTCTACAACAACCTCGGCGTCGCACGGATGCAGGCCGGGGACGTCGCCGAGGCCCTCTGGTGCTTCCGCACGGCGATCGCGTCGGACCAGGGACGCTTCTCGCCGGCGTGGACCAACCTCGGCACCCTCTACCTGCGCAACGGCCACCTCGCCCACGCCGAGGCCACGTACCGGCAGGCCCTGGAGGTGAACCGCGACGACCTGGTCGCGATGAGCGACCTGGCCCGGCTCTACGGACGCACCGGCGACCTCGACCGCGCCGCCGCGTACCGCAAGCTGGTGTTGCACCATCGCTGGCGCAACCCCTACTACCGCTACGAGCTCGCCCGCCTTGCCTACGCCGCCAAGCACTACGACGAGGCGATCGGCCACCTCAAGTACGCGGCACGCCAGCGACCGAAGGAGGACCGCTTCCCGCACCTGCTGGCGCTCTGCTACCTCGGCAAGGGGGACGTGGCCGCCGCGCGGCGGTGGCTGGCGCGCGCCGAGGAGCTCGCCACGACCGACGCCCTCAAGCGCCAGTACGCCGCCGAGATCGCCGCCCTGCCGGGGAACGGCGCTCGCCGCTGAAGCCGGACAAAAAGAGCGGCCCCCGGAGGGGCCGCCCCGTGCTGCGTGTCGTGCGTCGCCTAGAACGAGAAGACGACGCTGGAGTGGATGTAGCGGCCGTACGGGTCGTACGTGCCGTAGAAGCCCGTGCCGTAGTCGTTGGCGCTGAAGCCGATGCCGAGCGGCGGCTCCTTGTCCGCGATGTTGTTGACGCCGAGCGTGAGTTGGACATGCTTCTTGAGCTTGTACGCCGCCCCGATGTCAACGTAGTGGTACGCGGGGTAGTGGTAGCTGCCATTGAGCTTGTATTGCGCGATCTTCGCGGGGGCCGCGAGCGCCGGGTTGGAACTCGCCGCGTCGACGGTGACCGCGCCGATCATGCGCCAGCCGAGGTTGAAGTCCCAGTTCCCCGTCTCCCACGAGAAGCGGGCGAGGTGACGCCACTTGGGGTTCGGGACGCCGCACTGGTTGCCGAAGTAGCCGACGCAGTCGTACTGGTACAGGCCGGTGTTGATCTCCTGCTTGTTCATGTACGACCCGATCAGGTTGAAGCCGAGCAGGCTCTTGCCGACCGGGAGCGAGTAGTTGAGGGTGACGTCGACGCCCTGATGGCGCAGCTGGCCGACGTTCTGGTTGGTCGAGACCGTGTAGCCGTCCGGCGTGAGCCAGAGCGTCCCGGCCGCATCGCGGTGGATCAGGGCGCACAGCGTCGGGCTGCCGGTGGCGGCGCACTGCCGCAGGATGTCGTCCGCGAGCAGAGCGCCGATCGTGTTCTTGATCTTGATGTCGTAGTAGTCGAACGAGGCCGTGAACCCCGGGAGACCTTCCGGCGTGAGCACGATGCCGAACGTGGTCGTGTCGGCGATCTCGGGCGTCAGGTTCGGGTTGCCGCCCTCGAGGTCGTTGTACTGGGACGCCGGATTCGCGGCAATCTTCCCGTACCTCGCGGCGGAAACACCTGTGAACGCGCACTGCGCCTGCGTGTACTCCGGCACCGCGCCGGCGCAGGGGTCGAACGTGCCGTTCAGGTTCTTGTGCTGCGGCGAGAACAGCTCCTGCACGTTCGGCGCGCGCGTCGCGCGGTTGTAGCCGCCGCGCAGCTTGAAGTCCGAGGTCGGGGACCACTCGGCCTCGGCCTTGTACGTCGAGTAGCCGCCGTTGGTGCTGTAGTCGGAGTAGCGGTAGCCAAGGTCGAGGACCAGGTTCTTGGCGCCCTTGACGCCCTGGACCAACGGGACGCGCAGCTCGGTGAACCCTTCCTTGACGGAGTAGCTGCCGTCCACCGGCATCGTCCCTCCGCCCGAGCCCGCGCCCAGGGGAACCATGAACCCGATGTCGGGGTGGACGAAGAGGAACTCCTTGCGGTACTCGGCGCCGACCGCGAGCTGGATCCCCTCGACCGCGCTCGGGATCACCCAGCCGTAGCCCTTGAGGTCGGCGTTCATCTCACCGTGGATGAGCTGGGTCTTGGTGCCGGAGTTCAGCACCTCGCGGAGCGAAAGGTAGTCGAGGGCCGCCTGTGTCACGCCGCCGACCTTGAAGATGTTCCACGGCACGCAGCCGGCGTTGCCGGAGCGGCAGTGCCAGGTGCTCGGGTCGTTGGGGTCACCGTCGACGATCAGAGCGTCCTGGATGTTGTTGACGTTGAGGTCGTTGGCGTATTCCTGCGGCGATTTGACCTCGGCGTCGATGCCGTAGAGGTCGTACTTCCAGATGCTGTTGATCTCGCCCTTGAGACCGGCGACAAAACGGAAGTCGGTGTGCGTCATGCGCGAGTCGCGCGGGCCGCCCTCGACGTTGCGCCTCAGGGGGTAGACGATGGCCATATCATTCGGGCCATACCCAAGGTCCGTGCACAGGACCTGCACCTCCTGCGCGCTCAGCATCGGGTTGTTGCAGTTGATCTGCGAGCTGTTGCCGAAGTCGCCGGAGGGGGCGATCTGCCCGTCGGTGTAGTCGTTCATCAGCATGACGGACATGTAGCCCTTGAAGTGGCGGTTCCAGTCGTAGTTGACGAAGCCACCCGCCGTCCAGCGCTCGTCCGGCCGCTGCATCCAGTTGTAAACCGCGTAGTTGAACACCTGGTCGGCGCGACCGTCGTACGGTATCACCGTGTTCCCCGGTCCCGTCGGATCCAAGGCCACGAAATTTTCTTGAGTAAAATCGCTGTTGTAAGCGTCAAAGTTCGCATACCTGTTCGTCGCCGAGCCGCCGCACGCCGGTCCGTGGGCACCCAACCTGGTGAGCGCGCAGTTGGTGTAGTCGCGCCGGCTCTTCAGCAAGCCGGCGGTCTTGCGGTAGTCGATGTAGGCGGAGGCGCTGCCCTTGCCGTCGGCGAACTTGCCCCCCATCGCCAGGTACGCGTCGAGCGAGCCGCCGTCCCATGCCTCGCCCTTGGGGTAGTTGAACCCCTTGGCCGCGTTGATCCTCGCGGCCGTCGAGTTGTTATTGTTGTGCTCGAACCCGCCGAACTGCACGCCCGCCTTCACGCCCTCGAAATCCTTGTCGAGGATGAAGTTGACCACGCCGGCCACGGCGTCGGCGCCGTACGTCGAGGAGGCGCCGCCGGTGAGCACGTCGACGCGCTTGACGAGGAACGCCGGGATGAAGTTGAGGTCCGGCGCCGGGTCGAACGCGTCACCCGAGGACATGCGCTTGCCGTCGATCAGGACCAGCGTGCGGACGCTGCCGAGGTAGCGCAGGTCCACGGTCGCGGTGCCGGAGCTGTTGTTCGACGTCGTGGAGTTCTGCGCCGCGAAGACCTGCGGCAGCGTCTGCATCAGGTCCTCGAGTCGGGTCGCGCCGCGGTAGCTCAGGTCTTCCACGTTCATCGTGGTGACCGGGCTC
>JAJXZZ010000310.1 GCA_021779795.1 Acidobacteriota bacterium
CCGAGAAGGACGCCTTCGACACGATGGTCGCGGCCGTCAAGACCGCGAACCCGGGCCTCACCGTGAACGTCCTCGACGTTCCGTTCAACGACCTGTTCAACAAGTTCGAGACCGCGGCCGGGGCCGGGGGTGGCCCCGACCTGTACATCGCCCCGAACGACAGCCTCCCCAAGGAGGCCCGCGCAGGCCTGCTCAAGGACCTCACGTCCATGCAGGGCCAGCTGATGGCCGCCCCGTACAACATCAGCCAGACGGCCATCACCGCCGACACCGTGGACGGCAAGCTGTACGCGATCCCCGAGTCCATGAAGGCGGTCGCGCTGTTCTACCGGACCGACCTGCTCCCCGCCGCGCCCAAGACCACCGCTGACTGGATCGCGGCCGCCAAGACGACCCCGCTCGGCCTCGTCTACGGCGTCAACGGCGGCGGCGCGTACTACCAGTGGGGCCTCTACGGGTCCTTCGGCGGCACGATCCTCGACAGCAGCGGCAAGTGCGCCGCGACCGCGAACGCCGGCGTCGCCGACTCGCTGAAGTTCCTGACGGACTTCAAGGCGGCGGGCGGCAAGCTGTACCAGAACGACACCGACGCCAAGACCGACTTCCTGGCCGGCAAGATCGCGGGCTTCATCGACGGCCCGTGGCAGACCGGCGACCTGAGCAAGGCCCTCCCCGGCAAGCTGGCCGTGGCCCCCGGCCCGTCCGGCCCCGGCGGCGCGTTCCAGCCCATGGCCGCGCCCGACGGCTACTACATCAACGACAGCTCGGCCAACGCTGACCTCGCCGTCAACTTCGCGCTCGCGATGCTGGGCCAGGAGCAGACGTTCATGGACAAGGCCGGCCACATCCCGGCCGACACCGCGCTGATCCCCACCGACCCGATCACCCTCGGCTTCGCGCAGCAGGTCGCCACCGGCTTCCCGCGCCCGACTGCCAAGGAGCTGGACAACTACTGGGGCAACTTCGGCAACGCAATCGCGGCCGTCGTCGAGAAGGGCACCAACCCGACCACCGCGGTCGCCGATGCCTGCACCGCGATGGACAAGGCCAACGGCAAGTAACGTCGGTCAGTAGGCTGGACGGGAGCGATCCCGTTCAGCCCCGGGTGGGCGGCGGTCCCACGGCCCGCCGCCCACCGAACCCGGGACACGTCATCGGCCCCTGACAGCGAGGGTGGGAGCGAGGACATGACTGCCGCCACTGCCGGCGTCGCCGGACCGCCGCGCCGTTCGTTCTGGCGGCGCAGCCTGAACGCCCGGACGGCGTACACGTTCATGCTGCCGGCGCTGCTCGTGATGGCCGTCATCACGTTCTACCCGCTGGTCTACCAGATCTGGATGTCGTTCACGGACTACGGCCTGAGGAATCTCAAGGCCACGTCCCCGGCCCCCAACTATGTCGGGATCAACAACTACATCCGGATCCTCGACAACAACATCGTCATCCCCAACTTCGACTTCCTGCGCGTCCTGACGTTCAACCTGTTCTGGGCCTTCACGAACGTCATCATCCACGTCGTCCTGGGCGTGGCGATCGCGCTCCTGCTCAACGTGAAGGGACTCAGGTTCCGGCGCCTGTACCGGGCCGTCTACATCCTGCCGGTCGTCATCCCGCCGATCATCGTGGCGACGGTCTGGCGCAACATGTTCGACCCGCAGTACGGGGCGATCAACCAGCTGATCAACAGCACCGTGGGCGTGCTGTTCAAGCTGCCGCCGTTCACGCTGGACTGGCTCAACAAGCCGGACGCCGTGTTCAGCGTCTACCCGCTGGTCCTGCCGCTCGCCTACTTCGCGCTCCTGGCCGCCAACACCTGGCTGGGCTGGCCGCTCAACTCGGTCGTCGCGACGGGCGCGCTCCAGAGCATCCCCGCGGACCTGTACGAGGCCGCCGAGATGGACGGCGCGGGCGCCTGGATGAAGTTCCGGGTCGTGACGCTGCCCCACCTTCGGCCGGCGATGCTCCCGTACGCGATCTACGGCTTCGTGATCACGTTCAACTTGTTCTACCTCTCGTACTTCATGTCCGGCGGCGGCCCCTTCGGCCAGACGGAGCTGCTCGTCACCACCGCCTACCGCCTCGTCAACGAGCAGCACCTCTACGGGGTCGCGGCGGCCTTCGCCGTGTTCCAGTTCTTCATCCTGCTGGCGCTCACGCTCGTCACCAACAAGCTCGGCAAGGCCACGGCCAGCTATGACGCCTGACCGCTGCGCCCCGGCCACCCCCACCAAGCCGGCGAGGTGGACGCGATGATCACCCCCAACGCCCTGACCACCAGCAACCCGGCCGCGGCCGTCCCGACCGTCGCGGCCGGGACCAGGCACAAGGGCGAGCTCTCGCTCCGGCGGCAGGTCCTGTACCAAATCCTGCTGCTGGCGATTGCGGTCACCGTCCTGTTCCCGATCGCGTGGGTCGTGAGCATGTCGCTGGACACGACGAACGCCCGGCCGACGGGCCTCAACCTGATCCCGGCGAACCCGTCGTTCGATGCCTACCGGACGGTCATCGCCCAGCCCACGCAGAACCCGGTCTCGTTCGTGCAGCTGGCGCTCAACAGCCTGCTCCTCGCCGCGATGATCTCAATCCTGAGCGTGACCATCGGCGTGCTCGCGGCGTATGCGTTCTCGCGCATGCACTTCCACGGCCGCGAGTTCCTGATGCTCGCCATCCTGGCGGTGCTCATGCTGCCGGCGATCGCGACCCTCGCGCCGCTCTACGTCATGCTCAACAAGGTCGTCGTCGGCGGGTTCAACCTTCGCGATTCCCTGATCGGCGTTGCGCTGGCGGTCCTCGCCGGACAGCTGCCGTTCGCCATCTGGAACATGAAGGGCTACCTCGACACGATCCCCAGGGAGCTCGAGGAGGCCGCCACCATGGACGGCGCGAGCCGACTCCAGGCGTTCATCCGGATCATCCTGCCGCTCTCGACCCCGGTCATCGCGGTCACCGCGTTCTTCGGGTTCATCGCGGGCTGGACGGAGTTCTACTTCTCGTGGCAGTTCCTCGACCACGAGCAGAACTTCACGCTCGCCATGGCGCTCAACGGCATGGTGGGCCAGTACGCGGGCAGCACGCCGTGGTCCTCATTCGCCGCGTTCTCCATCCTGGTCGCGCTGCCGGTGTCGGTGGTGTACCTGTTCCTGCAGCGCTACATCATCAGCGGCCTCACGATCGGCGGCGTCAAAGGCTGAGCCCGAGGCGACGTGGCGTCGCCCGGCCTGGCACCGCCCCTCCTCCTCCGCGGCCCCGCTTGTCGTCCGAGCGGGGCCGCGCTCCTGTCTGACGCGCCAGCCGGGCGCGGCCAAATCCCGGCTCCGTGGCTCCCCGGTTAGGGCCGCCCCAGGTCGATCACGGCAGCGGCGCGCGGCGGCAGGGCTTCGAACGGCCGGTAGGCGTTGAAGCCGCCTGACGCCGTGCGGACCGGGGCGACGGCGGTCGCCGGGGCCTGGGCGAAGTTCACGGTCGCGAGCACGGGCGTCGCGGCGGCCTCGACGCGCGTGGAGCACAGGGGGCCGCTGTCGAGCGTCAGCGTGGCGTCGGTGGCGACCGATGCCGACGTGTTGGCCAGCACCAGCTGCACGTCGTCGGCCGTGGTGCGGAGCCAGGCCACCACCGATCCGGTCGCCGCGACGGGAACCGTGGCGCCCGCCCGGAGCGCCGCCTGCGCATCGTGGAGCCGGATAAGGGAGCGGTACTCGTGCAGGAGGCTCGACGGGTCGGCGCTCTCGGTGGCGACGTTGGCCGCGGCCGTGCCGGGGGCCAGCGGCTCCCAGGGCGTGCCGGTGGTGAACCCGCCGGTCCGGGGGTTCGCCGTCCACGGCATCGGCGTGCGGATCTGCGGATCCGGCTTGTTCCCCGCCAGCCCCACCTCCTCGCCGTAGTAGATCCACGGCACGCCGGGCTCGGTCATCAGCAGGAACGCCGCCAGCTTCGCCGAGTCCGTCTGGCCGCCGAGCTGGCTCATCACCCGCGCCTGATCGTGGTTGGTGAGGAACGTGCCCTCCTGGTTCGCGGGCCAGGCTGTCGCGGTCTGGCCGATCGCCGAGGCGAGCGTGCTGGGCTGGCCCGTCTGCACCGACGCCACCGTGGCCCCCGCCAGGTCGAAGTCGAAGGTGAGGTCCGCCGAGGCGGGCACGTACTTGGCGGCGATGGAGCTGTCCGCCCAGACCTCGCCGATCGTCATCGCGTCGGGTTTGTCCGCCTTCACCGAG
>JAJXZZ010000311.1 GCA_021779795.1 Acidobacteriota bacterium
CCCCGGGACACACGTCGGCCATGAGGGATTAGACGGATTTGCCCGGCGCCAGGTTCGCGTCAGCGCGATGGCGCGGCGCGGCGGGCGTCGAGGGCCGCCGCCAGGCGCGCGAGGCCAGCCGCGAGATCCTCGGCCTTCCCGCCGAACCCGAGGCGGAAGTGCGCGGACGCCTGGAAGAACCGGCCCGGGACGACGTCGGTCTCGTAGTCGCGCGCCAGCGCCTGGACGAACGGGCCGGCGTCGTCGGTCCCGCGCAGCCGCGGAAAGACGACGGTCCCGGCGCCGGGGAGGACGCACTCGAGATCCGGGCGCGCGGCCAGGAACCGCCTGACCGTCTCGCCGTTGGCGCCCAGGATCCGCCGCGCGCGCGCCGCGAGGCTCGCCAGTTGCGAGAAGGCCAGCGCCGACAGCTTCTCGGCCGGGAACGCGCCCGTGCCGTCCACGATGTCGCGAGCCCGCCGGACCTGCTCGGCGACGTCCGGGGCAGCCAGCGCCCAGCCGCAGCGGAGGCCCGCCAGGCCGTAGCTCTTGGTCAGGCTGCTGGTCGAGATGAAGACGGGAGACCGGCCGGCCGCCGGGCGCGCGGGCCCCTCGGCGGCCGTGTCCAGGTAGACCTCGTCCACCAGCACGCGCGCCCCGTGGCGCTCGGCAATCCGGCCGACCTCGTCGAGGTCGCGCTCGGACGCCAGGGCGCCCGTCGGGTTGTGCGCGTTGGTGACGACGACGAGCCGCGTCCGGTCGGTGATGGCGGCGCGGACGGCCTCGGGGTCGAGGCGGTAGCCGTCCTCGAAGCGGCGGTCGAACCGCGTGACGCGCGCGCCGAGCAGCATCGGCGGCCCCATCAGCGGGTCGTATCCCGGCCGCTCCACTAGCACGTCGTCTCCCGCCTTGACGAGGGCGGCGAAGACGAGGAAGTTGGCGCCCGAGGTGCCCTGCGCCGTCACGACCATCCCGGGCGAGACCCCGTAGGCCGAGGCGATGGCCTCGACGAGCGGCCGGTAGCCGTTGTCGTTGTCGCCGCGCAGCTCGAGCGCCTCGCGCGCGCCCGGCAGGTCGGCGAGATCGCAGGCGAGGAGATTGCTTCCCGCGAGGTTGAACCGGGACCTGGGGTGCAGCTTCGCCCAGGCCATGTACGGCGCCAAAGACATCGTCAACCCCGACTCCGCTCCACCCAAATCTCCATCAGATGGAGGAGCGTCTCGACGGCGGCTTCCATCCACTCGAGCGGCACCCACTCCTTCTTGCCGTGGAAGTTCATGCTGCCGTCGAACAGGTTCGGCGTCGGCACGCCCATGAACGTCAGGCGGGAGCCGTCGGTGCCGCCGCGGATCGACATCCGCCTGGGCGTCAGCCCCGCGCGGCGGATGGCGTCCTCGGCATAGTCGGTCACCTGCGGGTACTGGTCGAGGATGTACCGCATGTTCCGGTACGACTCCTTGATCTCGACCTGCACCTTCGCGGCCGGGTACTTCTTCCCCGCCCATTCCGCCGCCGATTTCAGCGTCGCCTCCAGCTCGTGCAGCCCCTCCTCGGCGAAGTCGCGGACGATGAAGCTCGCGGTCGCCTCCGAGACGTTGCCGCTCATGTTGATCGGGTGCAGGTAGCCCTCGCGCCCCTCGGTGGTCTCGGGCGTGCGGTGCTGCGGCAGCGCCATCAGGATGTCGGCCAGCACGCGCACGGCGTTGACCATCTTCCCCTTGGCGTAGCCGGGGTGCACGTCGGCGCCGACGACCTTGAGCGTCGCGCTGTCGCCGCAGAACGTCTCGCTCTCCAGCTCGCCCGCGCCCGACCCGTCCACCGTGTAGGCGTACTTCGCGCCGAACTTCTTCACGTCGAACCGCTCCGTGCCGCGGCCGACCTCCTCGTCGGGCGTGAAGGCCACGCGGATCGGCCCGTGCAGCCGCGACGAATCCTCGCGGAACCGCCAGACCGCCTCGAGGATCTCGGCCACGCCGGCCTTGTCGTCGGCGCCGAGCAGCGTCGTCCCGTCGGCGGTGACGATCGTCATCCCCTTGCACTTCGCCAGCTCGGGCTCCTCGGCCGCGCGGATCACGATCGAGGGATCGCCCGGGAGCACGATGTCGCCGCCGTCGTAGTTGCGGTGGACCTGCGGCTTCACGTTGGCGCCCGAGACCTCGTGATACGTGTCCACGTGGCCGAGCAGGCCGATGGTCGGGACCTTTCCGAAGGCCGGGTGGCCGGGCGGGATGTTCGACGGCAGCGTCGCCATCACGTAGCCGTGCTCGTCCATCTCGGCGTCGGCGAGGCCGGCCGCCTTGAGGTCGGCGACGAGGACCCGCAGCAGGTCCTTCTGCTTCTCGGTGGAGGGATAGGTCGTGGACGTGTCGCTCGACTGCGTGTCGATGCGGACGTAGCGGCAGAAACGATCGAGCAATGATTCCCGGTCGGACATGAAAGCCTCCTCTCGGCGGTCGGCGGTCGGCGGTCGGCGGCGGTCGGCCGTCGGCGGTCGGCCGTCGGCCGTCGGCGGCGGTCGGCTCTAGGCGGTCGGCCGTCGGCGGTCGGCCGTCAGCGGCTGTCGGCGGTCGGCCGTCGGCAGCGGTCGGCCCTGTCACGCGTGACGGCGGAACCAGGCCGACAGCCGACCGCCGACCGCCGACTGCCGGTTTCAGTATTGCCGTGCTCCCCCCCTAATGCAAGAATGCACCGGTTCGGCCGGCGGACACCTTCTCGCACCGGAGACGCGGCATGCACCTGCACGCGATCGACTACGCCGTCATCGGCCTCTATTTCCTGTTTGTCCTCGGGATCGGCGTCGCCCTCCGGCGCTACATGCGCACGAGCCTCGACTTCCTCACCTCGGGCCGCAGCCTCGCCACGTGGATTACCGGCCTGGCGTTCATCTCGGCCAACCTCGGCGCGCAGGAAGTGATCGGGATGGCGGCCAGCGGGGCGAAGTACGGCATCCTGACGAGCCACTTCTACTGGGTGGGCGCGATTCCGGCGATGGTGTTCGTCGGCGTCTTCATGATGCCGTTCTACTACGGCAGCCGGGCGCGCTCGGTGCCCGAGTACCTCCGCCTGCGGTTCGACGAGAAGACGCGCGGCTTCAACGCGATGTCGTTCGCCGTGATGACGATCTTCTCGTCGGGGATCAGCATGTACGCGATGGGGCTGCTCTTCCGGCAGTTCCTCGGCTGGGACATCAACTCCAGCATCCTCATCGCCGCGCTCGTCGTCCTCGGCTACACGTTCCTCGGCGGCCTGACCAGCTCGATCTACAACGAGGTGCTGCAGTTCTTCCTGATCGTGTTCGGGTTCCTGCCGCTGTCGCTCCTCGGCCTGAAGGCCGTCGGCTGGTGGCCGGGGCTGCAGGCGAAGCTCGCCGCCGTGGCGACGGCGCGGGGCTTCGAGCCCGGGGTGCTCACCCATTCGTGGCGGTACCTGGGCCACGCGTCGGCCAACCCGATGGGCGTCGAGTGGTTCGGGATGGCGATGGGGCTCGGCTTCGTCTTGTCCTTCGGCTACTGGTGCACCGACTTCCTGGTCGTCCAGCGCGCGATGGCCGCCAAGTCGATGAACGCGGCGCAGCGGACGCCGCTCGTGGCGGCCTTCCCGAAGATGTTCTTCCCGTTCCTGGTCATCCTGCCGGGGATGGTGATCCTCGCGATGGTCGGCGACCAGGGGCTGACCAACGCCGCCGGCCAGGTGGACTACAACCGGGCGCTGCCGGTGCTGCTGCAGAAGCTGTACCCGTCGGGGCTGCTCGGCCTCGGGCTCGCGGCGCTGCTGGCCAGCTTCATGTCGGGCATGGCGGGCAACGTCACCGCCTTCAACACGGTCTGGACGTACGACATCTACCAGACCTACATCAGGCCTGGCGCGCCCGACGAGCACTACCTCTGGATGGGGCGGATGGCGACGGTGTTCGGCACGATCGCCAGCATCGCCACCGCCTACATCGCGATGATGTTCAACAACATCATGGACCTGCTGCAGCTGGTCTTCTCGTTCATCAACGCGCCGCTCTTCGCCACGTTCCTGCTCGGCATGTTCTGGAAGCGGACGTCGGCGAACGGGGCGTTCTGGGGGCTGATGGGCGGGACCGGCGCGGCGGCCGTGCACTACGCCCTGACGGGCGTCGCCGGCGGGCGGATCGGCCTGCTGCACACCTACCCGAGCGACATGGCGCAGAACTTCTGGGGCGCCATCTTCGCGTGGACCGGGTGCTTCCTGCTGACCATT
>JAJXZZ010000312.1 GCA_021779795.1 Acidobacteriota bacterium
GAGGACGGCGCGCCGGGGATGGAGGAGTCGGCGGCCGCCTGGCGGGCCATCGGCGGCCGGCCGTTCGTCATCCCGCTCGGCGCCTCGACGCCGCTCGGCGCGGTCGGGTTCGCGCGGGCGGTCGGCGAGATGCTGGAGCAGCTGCCCGCGCCGCCCGACTTCATCTTCCACTCCACCTCCTCGGGCGGCACGCAGGCGGGGCTCGTGGCCGGCTGCGCCCTGCACGGCCTGGCGACGCGCGTCGTCGGCATCAGCGCCGACGAGAGCGTCCAGACCATCCGCGACACGGTCGGCCGCATCCTCGCGGGGATCGGGGAGATGGCGGGCCTCGACGGCCCCGCGTTCGCCGGGTCGTGCGCCATCGAGGCCGACGACCGGTTCGTGGGGGAGGGCTACGGCGTGCCGAGCGAGGCGTCGCGCGAGGCGCAGGCGCTGCTGGCGCGCACCGAGGCGCTCGTCGTGGACCACACCTACACGGCCAAGGCGCTGGCCGGCCTCGTCGCGTGGATCCGCGAGGAGAAGATTGCACGGAATCTGACGGCGCTCTTCTGGCACACCGGCGGGCAGGTCGGGGTTTTCGCGCTATAGTTCACGCATGCCGTTCCTGACGTTTCTCGGCGCCGCGCGAACGGTGACCGGGTCCAAGTACCTGCTCGAGGTCAACGACCGGCGCGTGCTCGTCGATTGCGGCCTGTTCCAGGGCCTCAAGGAGCTGCGCCAGCGGAACTGGCAGGACCTGCCCGTCCCCGCGTCCACGATCGACGCCGTCATTCTGACGCACGCGCATCTCGATCACACCGGGTTCCTCCCCAGGCTGTGCGCCCAGGGGTTCCGCGGCCGCGTGTTCTGCACGCCGGGCACCGCCGACCTGTGCCGGCTCGTGCTGCCCGACGCCGGCCGGATCGAGGAGGAGGACGCGCACCACGCGAACCGCCACGGCTACTCGAAGCACAGCCCGGCGCTGCCGCTGTTCACCGAGGCCGACGCGTTCCACGCGCTGATGCGGCTCCAGCCGGTGGGCTACGACCGGCCGGTGCCCGCCACGGCCGGCGTGAGCGTGCGGTTCGTGAACTCCGGGCACCTGCTCGGTTCGGCGTTCGTCGTGCTGCAGATCGACGTGAACGGCGGGCGCGAGATCGTCTTCAGCGGGGACGTCGGCCGGTACGATCGGCCGGTGCTGCCCGATCCCCTGCCGATCGAGCGCGCCGACACGCTGATCGTCGAGTCCACCTACGGCGACCGCGCGCACGAGCCCGACCGCGACGGCGCCGAGCTGGCCCGCGTCGTGTCGGACACCGTGGCGCGCGGCGGCAAGGTGATCGTGCCGGCCTTCGCCATCGGCCGCGTCGAAGAGGTGCTCTACTGGATCAAGCGGCTCGAGGACGCCGGCCGCATCCCGCGGGTGTCGGTGTTCCTCGACAGCCCGATGGCCCTCGAGGCGCTCGAGCACTACACGCGGCGGGCGTCCGAGCTCGACCCCGACGTGCGGCCCGCGCACGGCGAGGTGTCCGCGTTCGCCACGCGCCGGTTCCACACCGTGGCCTCCTCCAGGCAGTCGGCCGACCTCGCCGCGTCGCGCGATCCGGCCATCATCGTCTCGTCGAGCGGGATGGCGACCGGCGGGCGGGTGCTCGAGCACTTGAAGGGGGCGCTGCCCGACCCGCGCAACACCGTGCTCTTCACCGGGTTCCAGGCCGAGGGCACGCGCGGACGCCGGCTGGTGGAGGGGGAGCGCGAGGTCCGGATCCACGGCGAGGTGGTGCCCGTGCGGGCCGAGATCGTGCAGCTCCATTCGATGTCGGCCCACGCCGACGCGAACGAGCTGATGCGCTGGCTGGGGGGCTTCACGCGCCCGCCCCGCCTCACCTGTGTCGTGCACGGCGAGCCGCAGACGGCCGAGACGTTCGCCGGCCGCGTCCGCGGCGAGCTCGGGTGGAACGCCGTCGTCCCCGAGTACCGCCAGTCGATCGAGTTGCCCTGAGCCTTGAGCCCTGCCCTTCGACTCGCCCGAAGTGAAACGGACGGGCTCGCTCAGGGCACCCCGAGCAACGTCGAGGGGTGAGCCGTGAATCGTCCTGATCTTCTCGAGCGCGTGGGCGAAGCGGCCGTCGTGCAACTCTACGCCGACGGCTTCGCCGCCCTGCCGCTCCGCGACAAGATCCTGGCCTGGCACCTCTACAACGCGGCACTGGCCGGCCGCGACATCTTCTACGACCAGCGGTACGCGCACGGCCTCGAGATGCGGGAGGTGCTCGAGCAGGTCGTGACGCACGCGGCCGACGTCGCCCCGGACACGCTGGCCGACGTCACGGCCTACCTCAAGCTGTTCTGGATCAACAGCGGCCCGTTCAACTCGCTGACCGCCCGGAAGATCGTGCTCGGTGGCACGCCCGCGGCGCTCCGCGAGGCGACCGCCGCGGCCGCCCGGCGAGGGGCGACGTTCCCGGTCCGCGCAGGCGAGTCGCTCGACGACCTGCTGACGCGGCTCGGGCCGATGTTCTTCGACCCGGCGTTCGAGCCGATCTGCACGAGCAAGACGCCGGGCGCCGGCCGCGACATCCTCGAGGCGAGCGCGAACAACCTGTACGAGGGCGTCAGGCTGGGCGACCTCGACGGGTTCGTCGAGCGCTCCGCCCTGAACTCGCGCCTCGTCCGCCGCGGCGACCGGCTGGTCGAGGAGGTCTGCCGCGTCGGCGGGCGGTACGGCGCGATGATCGCCGCGATCGTCTCGCACCTCGAGGCGGCGATCCCGTACGCGCCGGCGCCGCTGGCCGAGGCGCTGGCCGCGCTGGCGCGGTTCTACCGGACCGGCGAGGTCGAGGACCGCGAGGCCTTCGACATCGCCTGGGTCTCGTCGCGCGACTCGCTGGTCGACACGATCAACGGCTTCATCGAGGTCTACCTCGACGCCCGCGGCATGAAGGGGGCGTGGGAGGGTCTCGTCTTCTACGTGAACCACGACAAGACCGAGGCGATCCGCACGCTGGCCCGCGAGGCGCAGTGGTTCGAGGACCACATGCCGTGGGACCCGGCCTACCGCAAGCCGGGCGTGACCGGCGTGAGCGGCAACGCCGTCGAGGTCATCGTCGAGACCGGGCACGCCGGCCCCGTGACGCCGATCGGCATCAACCTGCCGAACGACCAGCGCGTGCGCGAGCGGCACGGCAGCAAGTCGGTCTGGCTGTCGAACGTGTCGGAGGCCTACGAGCGGTCCACGCCGGCCGGCTTCCGCCGGGAGTTTTCGTGGACGGCCGAGGAGGCCGAGCGCGCCGAGCGCTGGGCGGCGTTCGCCGGCGAGCTGACGACGAACATGCACGAGGTGATCGGGCACGGCTCGGGCCGGATCGAGGAGCGGCTGGGCGGCAACCCGCACGCCTTCCTGCGCGAGTACTACTCCGCCCTCGAGGAGGCGCGCGCCGACCTGGTCGGCCTCTACTTCCTGCCCGACCCGAAACTGGTCGAGCTGGGCCTCGTCGCGGCCGAGAGCCACGAGGCCGTCGTGCTGACCGGCTACGAGGCGTACTGCCGCAACGCGCTCGTCCAGCTCCGGCGGATCCGCGAGGGGGCGCAGATCGAGGAAGACCACATGCGCAACCGCCAGATGATCGTCCACTGGCTCATCGCGAACACGGCGGCGATCGACGTGCGGCGGCGCGAGGGGCGGACGTTCTACGTCATGACGGACGCCGCGGCGTTCCGCGAGGGGGTCGGCCGGCTGCTGGCCGAGGTGCAGCGCATCAAGGCCACGGGCGACTTCGAGGCGGCCAGGACGCTGGTCGAGGCGCACGGCGTGCACTTCGACCCGGCGCTCCGGGACGAGGTGGTCGCCCGCGTGGAGGCGCTCGACCTGCCGTCGTACACCGGCTTCGTCATGCCCCGCCTGGAGCCCGTCCGCGACGGGTCCGGCGCCATCACCGACGTCGTCGTGTCATACCCCATGGACCTGGCCACGCAAATGCTGGAATACTCGGGGAAGGGGCGGGCGGCCAGCTCGGCGGCCATCGGCTGACGCCGGAGAACCGCGCCACGCCGGCGGGAGGCCCGCCCGCGGGAAGCGCGGCCCCGATCGAGGTGATGCGAGAGCCCAGCATGCGGTCGAGACTTGTCGTGGCACTGGCGGCGGCGCTGGCCGCCGCGGCCTTCGCCGGCGGCGCGGCGGCCGGAAGGCGCACGGCGCCGGCCCCCGGCGTGACGCGC
>JAJXZZ010000313.1 GCA_021779795.1 Acidobacteriota bacterium
TGCATCGAGCAGACGAGCACCGGGATGCCGCGCGCGCACAGGTCGGCCACGAGCAGCAGCGCCTCCTCGGTGCCCGGCGAGAGGTCCACCAGCGCCATGTCCGGCCGGCCGCGCGAGACGGCCTCGAGCGCCTCGGCGGGTCCGGACGATTCGACGCAGTCGCGAATCCCCTCCTCGGCCAGCACCAGCGCCAGGGCGTGGCGGATGCCGGCGTGGTCGTCCACCAGCAGGATGCGCGGAGTCGGGCGCGTGGTCATGGTGGCACTGCATGCCTGGTGGCCCCCGCGCGGGCACGGCGGGGATGCCGGACCGGCGATCCGGCGAACGGCGTGTCGGCCGGCGCGGACTCCCGCGATGGGACCCGCGCCGGCCGACGGGATGGGACGGCGCCGACGGGCGGCGCTACGGGATGATCACCGTCTGCGTCGTGAAGAAGTCGCCAAGCGAGCAGGTGCCCGAGATCTTCAGTTCGACCTCCGAGCCTGACGCCAGGCCCTGGCCGTCGAAGGCCAGCGAGATCGTCTTGCTCGCGCCTGGCGTGATGGTGGGCAGCGCCAGCGGCAGGGCCGTCGCGGTCGCCTCGCCGTCCAGGGAGGCCTCGGTGACCCGGACGCCCTTGGCCAACGAACCGCTCGCATTGGTCACGACGACCTTGAGCTTGATCGCGAGCGTCCTGGTCTTGACCGAAAGCGTGGACGCCGAGAAGTCGAGCGCCGACGGCGTCTGGCCCCAGCGGGTCGCGTGCACGGGCATCGGCGAGTCCGCGGTGACCGACGACGCGCCCGCAACCATCCCGCTGTCGTTGACGTCCATCGCCCCCGCGTAGGCCCCGCGGAGGCTGGCCAGCGCCACTGCGTCATCCGAACCGTTCCAGTAGTAGGGCGTGTACCCGGAACTGTTCATCAGGTTGAAGGCGACGGCGCCGCTGGCGTTGATGAACGCCTGCGTCTCGACCTGGCCCACCGTGCCCGCCGGCAGGAGCGTCGCGAGATCGGTGTACGTGCCGCTCGCGTAAACCCAAGTCTCGTCCGGGCCGCTGGTGTTCCCGTAGCCGTCGGGCGGGCTGTCGGTATCCCAGTAATTGCGCCCGAAGCCGAGGACCTTGCCGTCGTCGGTGACCGCCGTGGGGTAGACGTCGTGGCCGTTCAGCGTCCATCCGACCGACCCGGAATCATAGGCGGGATGGCCGAGGTCGGTCAGGGTGAACTGCGTCTGATCAGCATCCCAGGTCCACAGGAACAGCTCGCGCATGAAGTATTGCTGAGAGTCGGGAATCCGGTATCCGGCCACGTGGTTTCCTGACGGGCTGATCGCCAGCGCCTCTCCGTACGGCAGGTGCACGACCGTCTGCTGCGTCTTCGAGTCCCACACGATGGCCCCGTTCAGGCCGTATCCGCTTGTCATCGCCGTGCCCACGACGAGTCCGTTGTCGCTGATCCCGTGTGACGGGGCGGGTTCGATCGTGGCCGTGGTCCCGTTGGGGCCCTCGGGGAGATTCGTGAACGCCTGCATCCCGTTCGTGCTGTCCCAGATGAATCCTGCCCTGCTGTCGGAGTTCTTCACGCCGCTCTGGCCGATCACCTGGCCCGCGGCGTTCATGCCGTAAACCTCGCTGGTATCGCCGCTGGCGAGAAAACCCAGGCCCGTCACGGCCCAGTTCGTGCCGTCGAACGTCCAGACGCACGCCTGCGGCTTGTTGTAAACCCCGTTGTCGCAGGTGCCGGCGACCTGCCCCGAGGCGTTGACGAATTGGGCCATGCTGTCGGTGTAGCCGGCGAGCAGGGGCAGGGCGGCCGGGGTCGTCGCGCCGGGGGACCAGACCGCGGCGAGCGTGTGCTCCGGATACCCGTAGGTGTTGGTGTTGTAGACGAAGCCCACCGCCATCCCCGACGCGTTGATGGCCATGGCCCCGCTGCTGCTGAAGCCGTCGAGCGTGCCGAGATCCGTTGCCGCCAGCTGCGCGGCCGACGGTCGCGCGGCGCCCAGCGTTACGGCGGTCGCCAGCGCGACGACCAGGGCGAATGTCCTCCCGCAGTGTTTCATGGCGTGTCTCTTTCTGGAATGCACCTGCCGATGTCCGATCGCGCATGCCCGAATGCCGGGCGCGCGGCTCGCAGGCGGCCCCTTCAGCGGCGGCAGGCGAAGGACCGGCACCCCACGCCTGCCGCGTTCCCGGGATACGGCCGGCCAGGCCGCGGCTAGCAGCCCGACCCGGTGACGCCGTTCAGGGTTTCGTTGATGCAGATCCCGCGGTTGTGCGGGTAGTCGGGCGCGCCGTAGCTGGCACCGATCACCCCGAAGTTGTGCACCGTGCCGTAATTGACCAGCTCGCCAGACCCCTGGTAGACGAGGCCGTAGTTGTTGATGGTGCCGTAGGTGAGCATCACCCAGCCCCACGTCACCATGGCGCCCGTGTTGTTGGCGGTGCCGAAGTTGATCATCGTGCCGGAGGCGTTGAAGAAGCCCGGGTACCCTGAATCAGTCGAAGCGTCATACGTGCCGCCGTCGTTGGTCAGCGTGCCGGACGCCTCGTTGGTGAAGGTACCGTCAGATTGCATGACGCCCTTGGCGGTTCCGCCCAAGCTCTTGAGGATGGCCAAGGTGCCGGAGTTCGTCACCGCGCCGTAGTTGAACAGCCCGGTGCTGTTATCGCCGGTGTTGGCGATGGCGATCGTGCCGGTGTTCGCGAGCGTGGCGAGGATGTAGCCTGTGCCGTTCGTGACGCCCTCACCCGGCAGGCCGAAATTCCCGATGCCCACGCTGTTGGAGCTGCTGTTCGCGATCGTGATGGTTCCGGCGTTCGTGATCGCGCCGCCGTTGGCAAGGCCGTTGGACGCGTCCCCGCTGTTCTGGATGTCGATGGCGCCGAGGTTGGCAATCGTACCGAAGTTGCAGACGCCCTTGGCGTACTGGAGGGTGTTCGCGACGGTAATCGTCCCGCTCGCGGCCACGGTGAGGGTGACCCCGGAGGCGATGGACAGGACGCATCCCGTGTTCGGATCCTTCTCCGTGGCATCGACAACCAGCGACGTGCCGTCCGGCACCAGGAAACTGGACGTCGCGGTGGCGGGCTTGGCGATCGTGCAGGTGTCGATCGCCCACGTGCCTCCCAGGGCGGCGCACAGGGTGGACGTGAGCTTGGGCGCGGGCTTGGCCGCGTACGACGGGGCCGCGCCGAGCAGCACGACCGCGGCGGCGAGGGCCACGACCATCAGTGGGGTGAACGAGAGAGTTGACGCCTTTCGCATCCTGTGGCCGCTTACGAGTCTGCCGCTGCCGTTCACGTCGTCCTCCTGATCTCCGCGTGCTGGAATGAACCGGCCGATGACCGATCGCGCCTGCCCGGTGCCGGGCGCGCGGCCGCGCCGCTCCTAATCAACAGCCTGCAATCCTAGGCGCGCGCGGGCGCGCTGTCTGTCGGCGGGATTGCGGACATTCCCGTACGGAAATCCACGTACACGCGCGGGGCGAGAGCGGTGGGAGTCGGCCCGCGCGCGGAGGAGGAGGCTGGCGAACAGCCCTGGTTAGCGGGGCAGGTCTTGGGCGTGGGCGATGGCGTGGTGCCGCAGCTCGTACATGCCGTGCAGGCCGAGCTTGACGAGGATGCGCGTGTAGTAGGCCTCGACCGTGCGCGTGCTGATCTCCAGCCGGGCGGCAATCTCGTACGTACCCTCGCCCTGGCCGACGAGCCGGTAGACCTCGCGCTCCTGGCGGCTCAGGCCGTCGAGGCCGGCGTCGGCCGACGGCACGGCCGCGCGTTCGGCCAGGGCCGCGCCCGCAACGGGGCTGACGAAGCGGCGGCCCGAGGCGACCGCGCGGATCGCCTCGACGAGCACGCCGTGCAGCTCGCGCTTGGTCACGTAGCCGAGCGCGCCCGCGGCAAACGCCGCTTCGACATGCCGCGCGTCCTTGTGCATCGAGTACGCGAGGGTGGGCACGCCCCTGGCCCGCAGCTCCGCGATGAGCGCGGTGCCATCCTCGCCGTCGAGCGAGAGATCGACGATGGCCAGGTCCGGGCGGCACGACTCCAGGGCCGCCAGCGCCTCGGCGCCGCCGCCAGCCTCGGCGCACGCCTCGATCCCCTCCGGCGACAGCAGGAGCGCCAGTCCCTGGCGGACGGCCGGGTGGTCGTCCACGAGGAGGACGCGAACGGGGGCGGAGAACGGCGCGCCGGGCGTGCTCATGCCTGGCCC
>JAJXZZ010000314.1 GCA_021779795.1 Acidobacteriota bacterium
CCGCCGCGTGCGAGGTTGCGCAGCGGCAGGGAGTCCACCGTCTCGAGCGCCCCCCACAACTGGCCGATGATCTCGAAGCGCAGGTCGCTTCGACGGTCACCCAGTCGATCTTTGAATGGCATCGATTCACCCCCCGCATCCGCCCGGCGCGCCGCGCCGCCGCCCGTCGAACAGCGGCACGCGCGTCACCCGAAATCTATCCGCCACGGCCCCCGGCACACGGCCGGGCGAGCTAACTGAACATCAACCCCGCCTGCTGGCGGGCCTTTGCCACCAGCGACGCCGGCGTTCCGATCTGCCCGGCCGGGTAGAGCGCGTGCCCGAGCACGACCGGCGGCAGCTCGCCGGCCCGCGCCCGCTGGTCGAGCCGCTCGCGCACCCGTTCGGCCGCCCGCGCCACGCCCTCGGGGCTCGTCCGCACCAGCACCGCCGCCACGTCCCCGCCGGCCAACTGACCGAGCAGGTCGGCCGACCGCAGCTCGCCCCGCACCGTATGGATGATCAGCGAGAGCACGCGCGGGTCGGGCTGCGGGGCGCCCGGCAGGCTGGCCACCAGCACGCCCCCGGCCAGGCTCAGGCGATCGGCCCGCGCCAGTTCGTCGCGCATCGCGTCTTCGAAGGGCGGCGCGGGAGGCGGCGGTACCGGCGCGGCGGCGTGCGCCTCGGCCGGCGCGTGCGCCGGCTTCTCGCCCGGCGCTTTCGCGAACCCGATCGAGATCCCCGCCAGCCAGACGCTCAGCACGCACAGGCCGGCCTCGGCCGCCTGCACGCGATCGACGGTGAACGGCCGCTCGTCCGCCGCCAGGAACTCCACGACGCCGCTGGCCCCGCGACCGAGCGAGAATCCGAGCGCCAGGCGGGACGCCGCGGCCTCGGTGGCGCCGGGCGCCACCGCCGGCAGCGGGCTCAGCGCCCACTCGCTCTCGCCCGTCGAACAGACGGTCACGGTCGGCTGGCCGGGGCGCGTCACGGCAATCCGCACGGCGGCGGCGTCCACCGCCGTCTCGAACTCGGCCGCCACCTCGCGCACGCAGGCCTGAAAGGCGCCGTCCACCTCGCCCGCCCGCCGGGCCAGGCGCTCGCGCACCTCCTCGCCCCGCTGCTCCACCAGTTCGTCGATCACGGCCCCGGCCGCCTCGCACACCGCCACGAGGATCCCCTCCACCTCGGTCTCGACCTGGCCGGGGACGACCAGCACGCGGCTCACTTCGCCCGAGGCGACGATCGGCAGCAGCACGACTTCGCCCTGCATCGACTGCCAGCCGAGCTGCTCCAGCTCGTTGATGGACGAAATGCGGGTCGGCTCGCGGGACGACAGGATGGCGGCGACGTCGAGCGTGCGGGGATCGTGCGAGAGGTCGGTGCCGGGCAGCCAAGCCTCGAGCGAGAACCGGCCGTCCAGCTCGCGCCGGTAGGCGCGGGCGTCGAGGTCGTACCACACCGCGCCGGCCTCGATGACCGACAGCATGAGGTCGCGCTCGCTGGCGCTCTCGCGGATGTGGCTCAGGAACCGCATCACCGCGGACCGGCGGCGCAGGCGGTCTCCCTCGTCTCGCTCGGCTGGCGTATACACGCGTCCCTCGTGGGGCAGGTGCCACGGCGTCCCGGACGCCCCTCCTCCGGGACGCCAGGCAAACCTCGTCAAAGCCAGGCCTTGCAAACGGTCAGCCAGAACGAAGTCGATCCGGTCTGCCGTTGCACGATTCGTTAAACGTCTTGCAAACAATATGTTACGACTGGCGCTCCGGTCAAGATGAGACAGCGCAACAATGACAAATCCCTCAATGGGGCGACAAAAATCTTCCGGAGTCCGGCTGCGATGGAATTCTCCGGCCCCATACTTGACCAACTCGTTGATCCGGCGGATGATCCGGGTTTCGGCCTCGCGCCGCTCGGAGGTGTTCGTGCGCCGTCCATTCGCCGCCTTCCCGTCCGCTGCCCTGCTGGCGGCGTTTACCGCGGTTTCTGCATTTGCCGCCGGGCCGGCTCAACCTGCCGCGAGTGCCCACGCCACCCGACCGGCAGCGACCCGACCCGCGGCCCCACGCCCCGCCCCGAAACTCGTCGTCCTGCTCGTCGTCGATCAGATGCGCGCCGATTACGTGGACAAGTTCTCGGCCCACTGGACGGGAGGCCTTCGGCGCCTCATCGACGAGGGCGCCTGGTACCGCGACGCCGCGTATCCCTACACCGCCACGGTCACCTGCGTCGGCCACAGCTCGATTTCAACAGGCTCCCTGCCGCGCACGCACGGCATCATCGGCGACAGCTGGCTGAACAGGGAGACCGGCAAGGTTGCCGTGTGCGTGGCCGATCCCGACACGAAGCTGGTGAGCTACGGCCGGCCGGTCGATGGCACGTCCGTGAGCGGGAAGGCCATGCGCACTTCCACGCTTGCCGATGAACTTCGCGCCCAGTCGGCCGTCCCGCCGCGCGTCGTCACGCTCTCGATGAAGGACTACGCCGCCACGGCGATGGCCGGCCACGGCGCCGACGCGGTGGTCTGGATGAACGCCTCGGCCGGCACGCTGATGACCTCGTCCGCGTTCTCGCCCCGCCCGGTGCCCTGGGTCGCCGACTTCCTGAAGGCGCACCCGATCGAGCAGGACTTCGGCAAGGCGTGGACCAGGCTGCTGCCCGACGCGGACTATCTCTATGCAGACGACGCCCGGGGCGAGCGGACGCCGACAGGCTCGGGCTGGACGCGAACCTTCCCGCACCCGCTGAAGGGCGCCGGCACGAAGCCGGACGACGTGTTCTACGGCGAGTGGGAGGAGAGCCCGTTCTCGGACGCGTATCTCGGCAAGCTGGCCGAGGCGTCGATCGACGCGCTGAAGCTCGGCCAGGGCCCGGGCACCGATTACCTGGCCGTCAGCTTCTCGGCGCTCGACTTCGTGGGCCATGACTTCGGGCCGCGCAGCCACGAGGTGCAGGACGTCCTGGCCCGCCTCGACCGGACGCTGGGCTCGCTCATCGCCCGCCTCGACGCCCGCGTCGGCCGCGGCCGCTACGTGCTCGCGCTCACCGGCGACCACGGCGTCTCGCCCATTCCCGAGCAGTTGTCCGCCCTCGGCCTGGCCGCCGGCCGCATCGTCGCGCCCGACGTGGTCGCGCGCGTGAACGCGGCCCTGACGCCGTGGTTCGGGCCGGGCGACAAGGCGGTGCGGATGGTGTACGAGGATCTCTTCTTCGCGCCGGGCGTGTACGACAAGCTGCGCGCCAACCCCGAGGCGATGCGCGCCGCCCTCGAGGCGGTCGCCGCGACGCCAGGCGTCGCGCGCGTGTTCACCGCTGACCAACTGCAGTCGTCGCCGCCGGCCGCCGGCGACACGCTCGAGCGCGAGGCCGCCGCCTCGTTCTTCCCCGGCCGCAGCGGCGAGTTCATCGTCCTGCCGAGGCCGTACTTCCAGTCGGTCCCGAACGCCTCGCGCACGACGGGGACGACGCACGGGTCGCCCTACTGGTACGACCGCCACGTGCCGCTGTTCCTGCTCGGCGACGGAATTCGGAAGGGACAGTACCTCGCGCCGGCGTCGCCGCTGGACCTCGCGCCGACGCTCGCGTACCTGTGCGGCATCACGTTACCGGCGCCGGATGGACGACTGCTCGGCGCGGCGCTCGGGACCCGGAACTGACGGCAGTAGTGGGAACCGACGATGGGTGGTCAGGGCTTCTCCGCTGCCGTCCTGCGCGTCGTCCGGCGCATCCCGCCGGGGCGCGTGGCGACGTACGGCGACGTGGCCGGGATGGCCGGCCGGCCGCGCGCGGCGCGGGCCGTCGGCAACATCATGCGCGAGTGCGGCGACCGCGACGTGCCGTGCCACCGCGTGGTGGGCGCCGCGGGCGCGCTCGGCGGCTACGGCGGCGAGGAGGCGCTCAAGCGCTCGCTCCTCCGCGCCGAGGGGCTCGTGATCGTCGGCAAGCGCGTCAGGGGATTTGCCGCGGCCCGCTGGCCCGGCAGGCCGCAGGGCGCAGCCCGCCCACGCCCCGTATCCGCTGCCAGCTGAGCCGCCGCCCGCGCTCCTTCCGTGATCCGCTGCCAACTGCCTGCCGCCGCCTCACACGTGCGACATCGCCCGCTTCCCCACCGGGTACACGTTGAACCCCATCTCGAACAGCTTCGCGTGGTCGAGAATGTTCCGGCCGTCGAAGAGGAACGCCGGCCGCTCCATCGACGCCAGGAT
>JAJXZZ010000315.1 GCA_021779795.1 Acidobacteriota bacterium
CCGCGTCAACTACTCGTGCAACGTGCTCGGCGGCGTGAAGGTCGACGTGGACCAGGCGCAGGCCGACGCCATTCGCCGCGCGGTCGACGAGCTGGAGCCGCGCACGGCGCACTACCTGACGGTGGTCACCACCGACGAGACGCTCATCCGCCGGACGCGCCACGTCGGCGCGATGACCGCCGGAGAAGCCGAGCGGCTCGGGGCGGTCGGTCCCACGGCCCGGGCGTCGGGCGTCGCCCGCGACGTCCGCGTGGACGCGCCGTACGCCAGCTACGCGGACTTCCCCGTGAAGCCGGTGACGGCCGTGGCCGGCGACCTCGAGGCGAAGTTCGTCGTCCGCCTGCAGGAGCTGTTCGAGAGCTACCGCGTGATCCGGGAAATCCTCGACCGGCTGCCGGACGGCCCGCTGACGGTCCGCGTGAAGCCGCGCGTCCCGCCGGGCGAGGCGGTCAGCCGCGTCGAAGCGCCGCGGGGCGAGCTGTTCTATTTCCTGAGGAGCTCGGGCGGAGCCGGCCCGGACCGGATCAAGGTGCGGACGCCCAGTCTCTGCAACTGGGGGTCCGTGCTGGCGACGGCCCCGGGTCACAAGCTGGCGGACGTGCCGATGCTCATCGCCGGCATCGACCCGTGCTTCTCGTGCAACGACCGGCTGGTGACCATCCGCCGCCGACAGGGGGCGGACACCTGGACCTGGGCGCGCCTCCGCCGCTACGGAATCGAGTATTACCGATGAACCTCGAGCTGCCGCCACTCGTCGCGCTGTTGCTCTTCCCCGGCGGGCTGTTCCTGCTCTTCGGCGGCACCGTCTACGAGTGGGCCGACCGCAAGCTGGTCGCCCGGTTCCAGAACCGCGTGGGCCCGCGCTGGTTCCAGCCGGCGGCCGACGTCGTGAAGCTGCTGGCCAAGGAGGAGATCGTCCCCGACGGCGTCAACCCGATCCTCTTCCACGGCCTGCCGGTCGCGGCGCTCGTCGGGTCGCTGACGGCCGCGCTCTACGTCCCGGTGGCGGGCCTGGCGCCGTCTTACGGCTTCCCGGGCGACCTGGTCGTGACGCTGTACCTGCTCAGCCTGATGACGCTGTCGATGGGGCTGGCCGGGGCCAACACGCTCGACCGCTTCGCGCTGGTCGGCGCCACGCGCGCCCTCACGCAGCTGTTCTCCTACGAGGCGCCGTTCCTCCTCGCGCTGCTCGGGCCGGCCATCGCGGCCGACACGTGGCGCGTCGGCCAGATCGACCTGTACGCCCGCGGCCACTGGTGGCTGGTCCTCACGCAGCCGATCGGCTTCCTGGTGGCGCTGGTGGGGCTGATGGGCAAGCTGGAGCTGCCCCCGTTCGACTCGCCCGAAGCGGAGACCGAGATCGTCGCGGGCCCGATGACCGAGTACAGCGGCCGCGGCTGGGCCCTGTTCCGGATCGGGCGCGACGTCGAGCTGTTCGTGGGGCTGACGCTGGTCGCCTCGTTCTACCTCGGCGGCCTGGCGAACCCGGTCGAGTTCGTGCTGAAGACGGGCGGCCTGCTGCTCGTGACGGCGGCGCTGCAGTCGCTGTTCTGCCGCCTGCGGATCGACCAGACGGTCGGGCTGTGGTGGCGGATCGGCATCCTGGTCGCCCTCGCGCAGCTGTTCCTGCTGGTGGTGCTGAGATAGCGGGGCGCCGGGCGGCTTGCGGCGGCCGCCCCGCCCGTGGAGTGCGACATGCGAATCGGCGCAATGCTCGGCGACATCTCGCGTTCGCTGTTCAGGCGGCCGGTGACCGAGCGGTATCCCTTCGAGAGGCGGCCGACGCCCGAGCGGCTGCGCGGGCGCCTCGCGTTCGATCCCGGCCGGTGCACCGGCTGCCGGATCTGCGTGCGCGACTGCCCGGCGCGGGCCATCGACCTCGTCGTCATCGACAAGGCCGCCCGGCGGTTCGTGATGCGCTTCGCCTCCGACCGGTGCACCTACTGCGCGCAGTGCGTGGTGAGCTGCCGCTTCGACGCCCTCGGCATGTCGCACGAGCAGTGGGAGCTGGCCTCGCTCGACCGCGGGGCGTTCGCGCTGACGCTCGGACGCCCCGAGGACATCGAGGCGCTGGGAACGCCGTGATCCCGCTTCCCCTTCCCCGCCCCGCCCGCGTCGCGATCCTCGGCGTGGGCAACGAGCTGAACGGCGACGACGGGGCCGGCGTGCGCGCGGCGAGGGCGCTGGCCTCGACGCGGCCGCCGGCGCCCGGCGTGCTCGTCATCGACGCCGGGACGGCGCCCGAGAGCTTCACCGGCCCGCTCCGCCGGTTCGCGCCCGACCTCGTCGTGGAGATCGACGCCGCCGACCAGGGGATGCCGCCCGGCTTCACGTCGTGGATCGACTGGAGCGAGGCCGACGGCCTCAGCGCCTCCACGCACACCCTGCCGCCGTCGGTGCTGGCCACGTTCCTGTCGAGGGATCTCGGGTGCCGCGTGGCGCTGGTCGGCGTGCAGCCGGCGCGGCTCGACACCGGCAGCGGCCTCTCCCCCGCCGTCGAGGCCGCGGTCGCCGAACTCGCGGCGGCGCTGCGGGCGTGGCTCGCGGCGTAGCGGGCGCTAGGCCGCGATCTCCGCGAGGTTCCGCTCCCGCGTCTCGGGCAGCGTCCACACCCAGGCCGCCGTCGCCAGCGCGAGGACCAGCGGCACGCCGAGGCCGCCGGCCAGGCCGTAGTCGGCGACGAAGACGCTGACGAGGAACGGCGCGAAGAACTGGATGCCGCGCGCCGTGTTGTAGACGGTCCCCATCGTGAAGTTCCGGATGTCGGTCGGGAACAGCTCCGCCAGCAGGGCGCCGAAGCCGGCCGTGCACCCCGAGCCGAGGCCGAGCCCGAGAAACGCGCCCCAGAACAGCAGGGGATGCGGCAGCAGCTCGTGCCAGTGGAACGCGAGCGGGTACAGCGACGCGGCCGTCACGAGCGAGTAGACGGTGAACAGCACCCGCCGGCCGAACTTGTCGGCGAAGTAGCCGAAGATCAGCATCCCGGTGAACTGCCCGAGCTGCGCGGTCAGCATCCAGACGGCCGACCGGCCGATCGGCTGGTGCATCTCGGTCTGCAGGAACTTGGGCAGCCACGTGTAGCACGTCCAGTAGGTGCCGAGCTTCAGGACGGCCAGCACGAACCCCTTCAGCGTGACGCCGCCCAGGCGGCGCTCGAGGATCAGGCCCAGGGCCTGCCGCGGCGACAGGCGGCTCTCGCGCTGCCGCTCCCACAGGGGGGACTCGGGCAGGTGCGTGCGGACGACGAACGCGATGGCGGCCGAGGCGGCCGACACGAAGAACACCGCCCGCCACCCGATGATCGGCGTGACGAGGAAGCCCATGACGGCGGCCAGGCCGACGCCGATCGGCTCGCCGGCCTGGAGCAGCGCCGACGCCCGCCCGCGCATGCGCCGCGGCGTCGACTCGGCGAGCAGCGCGTGGCCGACGGCCCACTCGCCGCCCACGCCGAGCCCGGTGAGCAGCCGGAAGCCGAGAATGCTCCAGAACCCGGTCGCGAACCCCGTGAGGCCGGTGCCGATCGAGTAGACCAGGATCGTCCACGTCATCACGTGGCGCCGGCCGAAGCGGTCCGACAGGTACCCGAAGATGATCCCGCCGACGCCCGATCCGCCGAGCGCGATGCCGAGCAGCGTCGTCTCCTCGAGGGGGGTGAGGGCCAGGTCGCGCCCGATCGGCAGCAGCAGGAACGAGAACAGGACCAGGTCGTAGAAATCGAACATCCAGCCGGCGAGCGAGATCAGCCAGGTGCGGAACGGGAAGCGGGTGGCCTCGGCGGCCACGTCGGCCTGTCCGGGTGAGGTCATACGGCGGTCGGCTCCTCCGCAGGTCCGGCACGGGAACCTGCGAGGGCCTATTGTGCCCTACCTGGACGGTGGTGGGGGATCAAAACGCCGCCGCCCTCCCCCTCGTCCACGCACGGGCCTGCCGGGTGGCAGCCGAAGCACAGGCACTGCCCGCACGCGGGGCAGGGCCGGCGCGTGCCCCACTCGCTGCTGCGCTTGCCGTTGACGGCGGACGGTCGGTCGCTCATCCTGTCTCCTCGCCCGGCCCGGCCGCGCGGGCCGGCCGGGCCTTGCATACCCATACACGTCGATGCATATCCCGCGCAAGGCCCTCAGCCGCGCCCCGCGGCGCGGTCGAGCCAGGCGCCGAGCTCGGCCAGCGCGGCC
>JAJXZZ010000316.1 GCA_021779795.1 Acidobacteriota bacterium
CGAGGCAGACCGTCGCCGCGGCCAGCGGCCACACCACCGACCGGTGAAATCGTGACAGCACGGCGCGCCAATTATACCGACTCGAACGGCCCGGGCCGCGCGCCCGGAGCCGCGTCGTCAGGTGGTCGAAATCAGGTTGTCCAGATCCGCGATCGTCCGTTCGAGCATGGCGCGGTGCGCGGCCGTCGTGGCGCGATCCAGGTCGGCCACCGCCCGCACGCGGGCGAGTTCGTACGTTCGCCGGCGGCGGAGCCGTTCGACTTCATCCTGCGCCGCCGGGCGCCGCGCGCCGGCCTTCCCCTGCCCGGCCTCTTCCTGCTGTGTCTCCACGGATTTGCTCTCCCATCCACGGGCCATACCTCTATCCTACTCCCCGCGCGGGAGGATGGAGCGCTCCGCCGCGGGCTGCTATACTCTCGCCGTGCCCGCCGAGTCTTTCCAGCCGTCGATGGCGCGTGCCGCCGCCGCCCTCCAGCGCGGGCGCGGCGCCGAAGCCATCGAGGCCCTCTCCCGGGCGCTCGACTCGACGGGCCTGCGGCGCGAGGACGAGCTGGCCGCCCGGTGCGCCATGGCCGAGGCCTGGCTCCTGCGCGACGACGTCGCCCAGGCGGCGGCCGTCATCGGCCGGCCGCCCGACGTGCTCCGCGAGCCGGTGCCGCCCGCGGTGCTCTCGGTCATGTGGCGCATCCACGGCCGGTTGGCCGCGCATCGCGGCGACCAGTCGCGCGCGATCGCGCTGCTCGGCCGCGCCCTCAAGCAGGCCGAGCTCGCCCTCGACTCCCGCGCGATCGGCCTGGCCCACTACGAGCTGGGCGTCTGCTACCGCCAGGTCGGCGACCCCGCCATCGTCCGCGAGGAGGCGGGCAAGGCGATCTCGGCGCTCAACGCGGCCGGCGACCGCCGGTACCTCGCCCTCTGCCACTCCCTCATCGGCATCGTCTCGGCGCAGTCGGGGCGCTACGACGAGGCGATGGCCGCGTTCCGGCAGGCCGAGCACCTGGCGACGGTCGCCCGCGCCGAGGACGTGCTGGCGCTGGTGTGCGGCAACCAGGCCAACGTGGCGCTCATCCGCCACCGGTACGACGAGGCCCTCGCGCTGGCCGAGCGCGCGCTGGCCATCCACGAGCGCGCCGGATCGGTGCACGGCCTGGCCGTGGCGCTCGCCTCCCTCGGCCAGATCTGCGTGCGCCTCGGCGACCTCGCCCGGGCCGAGCAGGTGCTGACCCGCGCCCTCGGGATCCGCACGCCCGTGCAGCTGCACGAGACGCGCGGCGCCGTGTTCGACACGCTCGCGCAGATCCATCTCGTCCGCGGCGAGTACGACGAGACCGAGCAGTGCCTGCAGCAGGCCGCCGAGGCGTACGGCACCTACGGGCTCCAGGCGAGCCGCTGGTACGAGTGGTCGGTCCGCCTGCTGACGGCGCGGCTGGCGCTGCGCCGCGGCCTGCGCCCCGACGCGCTGCGGCTGGCCGGCGAGATCGCCTCCGCCCCCGGCGTGCCCGCCGCCGACGCCGTCCAGGCCGAACTGCTCGCCGCCGAGACGCTGCTGCTCGACGGCCGGACCGACGAGGCCGAGCACCGCCTCGGCCTCGCCAGCGCGCACATCGACCCGCGCGCCACGCCCGGCGCGTGGGGCGACTACCTGAGGCTCCGGGCCCAGGTGCACCTGCGGCACGGCCGGACGACCGACGCCTACCACGACCTCGCGCAGAGCGCGAGCATGTTCGACCTGCTCGGCGAGCGCTACCAGGCGGCGGTGAGCCGCCTCGCCCTCGGTCGCCTGGTCGCCGACACGGGCGCCAGGTCGGCGGCCGAGCGCCACCTGCGCGAGGCGACGGCCGTGTTCGACGCGCTCGGCGCGGCTCCCGACCTCGAGGAGGCCCGGGCCAGCGCCAGGCCGCGCCCCCCCGCCGAGACCACGGGCGAGTACATCGAGGCGCCCGGCGAAGCCGACGACGTGATCGTGCGGCGGCTGGTGGACGCCTCGGTGATGCCCGACCTGCTCGCCCTCGAGATGGCCGCCGCCTTCTCCGAGGCCGCCTTCGGCGAGGCGGCCGTCGTCTTCCTCCGGTCGGCCGGCGGCGAGGTCCGCGTCGTGGCCGCGTCGGGCTGCGACGCCGAGTCGGCCCGCGCGCTCGCGCGCGCAGCCGGCCCCGCCTCGAGCGGGATCGTCGTCGAGCCGATCGGCCACGAGGGCGACGACGAGCGCCTGGCGCTCGTCGCCTGCTCCCGCCCGATCGGCCAGGCCACGGCGCGCCGCCTGCGCATGATCGCGGCCGTGGTGCGCCAGGGGTTCGCGCTGTGCGGCAGCCGCGATCGGGCCGCCCAGCCGCGCGACGCCCGCGCGCTGCGCACGCTGGACACGGTCCTGCCCGGTTTCGTCTGCGCGAGCGCCGCCATGTCGCGCGTCGTCGAGCAGATCGAGCGGCTGCAGGGGAACGACCTCACCGTCCTCGTCACCGGCGAGAGCGGCACGGGCAAGGAACTCGTCGCCCGGGCCATCCACCTCGGATCGGGGCGCAGCGGCGGCCCGCTCCTCCCGTACAACTGCACGACCACGACGCGCGACCTGGCCGACAGCCAGCTGTTCGGGCACCGGCGCGGCTCGTTCACCGGCGCCGTCGCCGACCAGGCCGGGCTCATCCGCTCGGCAGCCGGCGGCAGCCTGTTCCTCGACGAGATCGGCGACCTGCCGCTCGAGGTGCAGCCGAAGCTGCTCCGGTTCCTCGAACAGGGCGAGGTCATGCCGATCGGCGAGAGCCGCCCGCAGCGGGTTGACGTGCGGGTGATCGCCGCCACCAACGCGGACCTCGAGCAGCGCGTGGCCGAGGGGAAGTTCCGCGAGGACCTCTACTACCGCCTCACCGTCATCCGCATCCACGTCCCCCCGCTGCGCGAGCGGAAGGAGGAGATCCCGCACCTCTGCGCCCTCTTCCTGCGGGAGGCGTGCGAGAAGCTCGGCAAGCCCGACGTCCAGCTGAGCGCCGCCGCGCTCGACCTGTTCTCGCAGCACTGGTGGCCGGGCAACGTCCGGCAGCTGAAGAACGAGATCCAGCGCGCCGTCGCGCTGAGCGTGGCCGACGGCACCGTCGGCCCCGAGCACCTCTCGCCCGAGTTCAGCACGCGGGACCGCGAGTCGGCCGGGACCGGGCCGCGGCCCGACGACCTGGCGCTCTCCCGCCTGCCGCTCGGCGCCGCCGTCGAGCGGCTCGAGCGCGACATGATCCGGGCGGCCCTCGACCGCAGCGCCGGCAACATCTCCGAAGCCGCCCGCGTTCTCGGCCTGACCAGGCGGGGCCTTTACCTCAAGATGCGGCGGCTGGGGCTCGACGAAGGACGTCGAACATGAATACCAGGTATCCACTTAGAAGGTAGTTTGTAACCGTAGTATCCATCTGCCAGGCCCACCATATTCCTGCCATATTCTATTAAGTAGTTCATATACAACAGCTTGACGGTCAGTGCCATGAACCGGCCAATGGATTGGCCGCATGGACCAGATATTGATACCCATCTACGGCATGAGCCGAACCTTTGGCATGCTCCCGACCAGGCAGATCTCGAGTGAACAGCGCGCTTCAGCCCGCCAGCCGCTCGGCGTGACCGGCCGGGTGGTGTGGAAGGACGGGCGCGGGACGTTGCGGTTCAACAGCGTCGTGATCCGGGACGTCAGCGAGACCGGCGCCTACATCGAGAGCCTCAGCGGGTCGGCCATTCCGCTCTTCCGCCTCGTGACGCTCCAGGTCGAACGGGCCGAGGAGGCCGAAACGCTGCCGGCGACGCTGAAGAGGGGGCGGGTGCTGTCGGCGGTCTACCGGGTGGGTCCGGCCAGCCATGCGACCGGGGTGCCCGAAGGCTACGGCCTGCGGCTGCTCGTGGAGCCGAAGCGGCGTCCGACGCTGGCCGCGGCGCCTCGTCCCGCCCTGGCGTTGGCCACCGCCTGATCCTTCCGTCGGTCACCACCGAAGAGCCTTCGCGCACGGACGTTCGGGGGGCCGGTCGAGGCGCCGCCGCCGCTCGGGCTGCCCCCGGGGGCGCCGCGCCGAGCTGCCGGCCGCCGGCCGCCTTTTGTACTCGCATCCGCGGCCCGGAGGCCTTAGTATTAGTGGTTGCGCAGCGCAGGATCGGGCCAACTGCCGCGCGACGTCGAGAGTGCGGGGTAAGTTCCCTCG
>JAJXZZ010000317.1 GCA_021779795.1 Acidobacteriota bacterium
GCTCGCACTCGCGGCGGCGCAGCAGCAGCGCGCGCTGGCCCTCGTTCGCGTCGCCGGCGCTCGCGCGGCGCTGGGCTCGCTTCGCGCCGCGGCCCGCCGCCGGCTGACGGCCTCCCGCGTCAAAACCAGATGCGCACGCCGAAGCGCAGCAGGCGCGGATCGGCGCGCAGGATCGGTGACTTGTAGTTCGGGTTCGTCTGCACCCCGTTGTCGGACTGGTAGCCGTCGAGGTTGTAGAACGGGTTGGTGCGCAGCACGGTCTGCCGGTTGAAGATGCGGAAGATGTCGGCGATCAGGCTCACGTGCGTGCCGTGGAACGGCACGGTGTAGTCGATGTGCAGGTCGGCATCGTAGTCGGCCGGCGTCCGTCCCTGGCTACCGCGCGGCGCGAGGTAGAGCGGGACCGGCGCGCCGTTGACCAGTGCGAACGAGCCGAGCTTATCTTCGGGTGTGCCGCTGCGGTAGTAGGCGTTCAGGCCGACCGTGAACCCGCGCGGGAAGCGGTGGAAGCCGGTCACCTTGAACTGGCTCGGGCGGTCGTTGGCGAGCTTGCCGTACGCGTTGGCGAGCAGCCCCGGGTAGTCGAAATCCAGGTTGGTGTTCGGACTCGCCTGCCCGAGCTCGTTGTACGAGCCGTCGTAGTTGCCGCGCAAGCTCGAGTAGACGTACGAGGCGAGCAGGTAGCTGTCGTCGGAGAAGCGCTGCTCGACCGTCAGCTCGATGCCGCGGTAGATCCGTTTTGCCTGCGGCAACGGCGGGCATGGGACCGCGGCCCGGCCCTCCTGGTCGTTGAAACCGTTGGTGCACAGGATCGGCTCGCTGACCCCTCCCGGGAATGGGACCGACGGGAAGATCCCCCGGCCGTAGTCGCCCTCACCCGGGTTCATCAGCACGCAGCCGTTGCCGGTGAAGGCGAACGCCGCATCGTTCCCCTGCAGGTCGCAGCGGTCCTCGACGGCGCGGATCAGCCGCGAGTACACGGCGCGGACGCCGACCTTGAGGCGGTCGGTGATCTTCCGTTCGTACCCGGCGGAGAACTCCTCCGTGGCCGGTGCCTTGAGCTTGGGGTCGGCCGGCTCGGCGAAGCGGTTTGGGTAGCTCTGGCAGCTCACCGCGGTGGGACCGCAGTCGAAGCCGAAGGCGAGCAGGTCGGTGACCGACAGGCTGGTGCCGACGAACGAGTTTGCCTGGTGGTCCATCGGGATCGGCTGGAAGAAGCGCCCGTACGCGACGGTCACCTTCTCCCGCCCTTTGCGCGACGGATCCCACGACACCCCGACGCGCGGGGCGAAGTTGTTGTCGAGGGCGGCGATCGTGGCGCCGGTCACGGCGTCCTTGAGGCGGTACTGATCGTCGCGCACGCCGATGTTCACGGTGAGGTTGCTCAACGGCGTCCAGCTGTCCTGCACGTAGAACGACTGCGTGTTGGTGCGCGGCCGCCCTCGCACCGAGGCCACGACGTGGTCGCTGCCGAACTGCCCGCTCGGGTCGCCGAACCAGGTCTGGGTGTACAGCGTCATGCCGTTCGCCAGGCGGCTTAGGATGCGGTCGTACCCGCCGGGGATCGATTGCACGACGGTGCCGTCGTTCTGCGCCAGCTGGAAACCTCCCTTGAGCTCGTGCTCGCCGAGGTAGGCGCTGAGCGAGCCGTGCTCTTGCGTGCTCTCATAGCTCTCCTTTCGCAACGCCGGGCTGGTCGGGATGAACACCCACGGCGCGCCCGAGTAGCACCCCGGGAGGGCGCAGTTGGCGAGGTCGAGCGTGGGCACCTGGGTGTCGTCGGTGGTGAGGAACGGCGGCACGAAATCGGGGGTGCGGTCGTCGCGCTCGCGGTGATCGAAGAGGCCGACCTGGCCCAGCCACCAGTCGCCGGCGCGCGTGGCGATGATCGAGGAGTCGGGCTCCCCGGTCTTCTCGTGGATGCGCCGCGACTGCTGCGGGCCGTCCTGGACGAGTTGTTGCGCGTCGTCGGCCGGATCCCCGATCACCGAGGCGATCACCTGGGAGGCCGTGTCGGGGGCCCAGGTGAGCTTGAAAGCGAACAGGTTGGCGGTGCGGTCCTGGGAGCGGAACGTGGTGCCGTCGTACGGGCTGCCCGACCCGGTGACGAGATGGGTTTCGCGGCGAAGCTCGGTGCGGTCGTAGACGCCGAAGAACCACAGCGCGTCGCGGACGAAGTAGCCGCCGAGGCTGGCGCCGAAGTCCTGCTCGGTGAAACCGGCGAAGTTGCCGCCGATCACGCCGGGCTTGGCGTTCGCCTGTAGGCTCTTGTTGTCGAAGTAGCCGAAGACCTCGGCGTGGTACTCGTTGCTGCCGGAGCGGGTGATCGCGTTGACCACCCCGCCGGAGGCGCCGCCGTACTCGGCGCTATAGGTGGCGGTGCGCAGCTGCACTTCCTGGAGGAACTCTTCCGGCACGACCTTGGTCTGCGCGCCGGTGCGCAGACCGGTCACGTCGACGCCGTCGATGAAGTAGGCGTTCTCCAGCCCGGTCCCGCCGAACACCGAGAAGCCGGCTCCATCCTGAGTGACGCCGGGTTGGAAGAGCGCGATCGAGGTGTAGTTGCGGGTCAGCGGCAGGCGCTCGAAGGCGTGCGCGTCCACAGTGTTGCCGACCCCGATCGAATGGGTGTCGATGAGCGGCGACTCGCCCACCACCGTGGCCTGCTCCGTGACCGCCGGGGTGAGGGTGAAGTCGGCCGTCGTCGTCGCGCCGAGGGAGACGATCGCGCCGCGGCTCTGCGCCGCGTGCCCCGCGGCGGTGGCGCGCAGCTCGTAGGAGCCGGGGGGAAGCGCCGCGAGGTGGTAGCGGCCGTCTCCGGTCGAGACCGCCTCCCGCCCACCGGGTATGGCACCGGTGGCCGCCACCGTCGCCCCGGCGAGAGGACTCCCGTCGGGGCCGAGCACCCGCCCCTGGATCGAGCCGGTGGTCTGCGCTCCGACCACCGCGCCGATGGACGCAGCCAAGAGGAACGCCACGCAAGCGGTCCGTTCACGACGCCGACCAGTCATGACCGATCCTCCTCTCTTTCCACCATTGTATCCGCGACGAAGTCAAGGGAACGTGTCGAGTCTCATCGCATGAGTCGAGTGTCCGACGGCGCCCGTCCTGCCAGCCCCTCACCCCCCGGCGCCGCCTGGGCCGGGCCGAGCACATCGTTCTCGAGGTCGCCACGCAGCGCGAGCCGCTCGACGCGAGCCGCGAAGCGTGCCACCAAAGTGCGCGCCATCTCCTCCCTCGCCTCGGCGAGCGCGATGGCGCGCGAGTCCACCGCATCCTCGTCGCCGCGCCCCTCGGCGGCACGGGCGCGGGCGAGGCGCACCCCTTCCTCGGCAGCGGCGACGGCTTCGCGGCCGAGCTGCGTGGCGGCCCGCGCGCGCTCGGCGTCCCACGCCGCCCGCTGCACCTTGATCGCCAGCGCATCCGCGCGCGTGCGGCGCTCGTTCTGGCGCCGCGCGAGGCCGGCGGCCGTACGCGCCGCGAGGTCGGGGCCGCGCCCGCCGCCCCACAAAGGCAACGCCACCACCACCCCGACGCTCCAGTCGTTGATCTGGAAGCGGCTGTAATAGCTGTCGAATTCGTTCATCCGCGAGAGGCGAGCGTACTGCGCCTCGGCCTGGATCACCGGGGCCGCGGCGCCGGTTGCCATCCTGGCCGCCTCGTCGAGGAGCTTGATCGAGCGGGCGGAAGCGCGCAGCTCGGGATCGGCAGCCTGCGCCGCCTCGACGGTGTCGCCCTCCGGGAGGTCGGGGAGCGCCGCGAGCGGATCTTGCGCTGGGAACGAGAGCCGATCGGGAGGCACGCCGGTGAGGCGAGACAGCTCGAGGCGGTCGAACTCGCGGTCGGTCTCGAGATCGAGGGCGTGCAACCGTGCTCGAGCGAGGGTGAGCCGCGCCTGCTCGACATCGAACTCGGTGGAGCGCCCGGCGGCCTGCCGCTCCTGCGCGCGTTCGAGCATGCCCGTTCTCGCTCGCTGTCGCTCTCGACCTGCCGCAACGAGTGCGTCGTCTGCCCAGCAACGGGCGTAGGCGACGAGTACCTCGCGCAGCACGTCGAGCCGGACCCGTTCGCCGCGGCCGGCGGCCTCCGACGAGGCCGCCTCGCGTTGCAGCGACTCGATGCGCGAGGAGCGGTCGTACAG
>JAJXZZ010000318.1:0-468 GCA_021779795.1 Acidobacteriota bacterium
TAGAGGTGGAAGATCCCCGCCCCGAAGGCGCCGACGCCCATCGCGACGAACATCAGCCCGAGCTGCGACACGGTCGAGTACGCCAGCACCCGCTTGATGTCGTTCTGCACGAGGCCGATCGTGGCCGACAGCATGGCCGTCGCGACGCCGACGATCCCGACCAGCTCGAGAACGCCCGGCGCGTGCGAGTACAGCACGGCGTTGCGGCCGATCATGTACACGCCCGCCGTGACCATGGTCGCGGCGTGGATGAGCGCCGAAACCGGCGTCGGACCCTCCATCGCGTCGGGCAGCCAGATGTAGAGCGGGATCTGCGCCGACTTGCCCGTCGCCCCCACGAACAGCAGCAGGGCGGCGAGCGACAGGGTCCCGAAGGCCGCCGTCTCGGGCGCGTAGGCCGACACCGTGCCGGCGAGCACCCGGAAGTCCAGGGTCCCGAAGCGCGAGAAGATGAGCAGCACGCCAGAT
>JAJXZZ010000318.1:478-4133 GCA_021779795.1 Acidobacteriota bacterium
GCACGCCGAGCAGGAAGCCGAAATCGCCCACCCGGTTGACGATGAACGCCTTCTTGCCGGCGTCCGACGCCGACTTCTTCTGGTACCAGAACCCGATCAGCAGGTACGAGCAGAGCCCGACCCCCTCCCAGCCGACGAACATCACCAGGAAGTTGGGCGCGAGCACGAGCACGAGCATGAACGCCGCGAACAGGTTCAGGTACGAGAAGTACCGGGCGTACTCGCTGTCCCGCTCCTCGTGCATGTAGGCGGTCGAGTACAGGTGGATGAGCGCCCCGATCCCCGACACGACCAGGATCATCACCATCGACAGCGGGTCGAGGCGCAGCGCGAACGGCACCTGCAGGTCGCCCGACGGGATCCAGGTGAACACCGACTGGTCGATGACGCGCCCGGCGGCCGGCAGCGCGAGCAGCGACCAGGACGCCGCGAGCGACACGGCGAACGAGGCGAACATCACCAGCACCGCCAGCGTCCCCGAGGCGGCCTTCGACAGCCGGCGCCCCACGGCGGCGTTGACCACGAAGCCGGCGAACGGCAGGAGCGGAATCAGCAGCAGCATGCGACTGGTCACCACCTCAACGACGTGAAGGCGTCCGGATCGAGCGACTCCCGCAGCCGGAACAGCGCGATGACGAGCGCGAGCCCGACGGCGGCCTCGGCCGCCGCCACCGTGACCACGAAGAAGACGATGATCTGCCCGTCGACCGCACCCCAGTACCGGCCGAACGCCACGAGCGACAGGTTGGCGGCGTTGAGCATGATCTCGATCGACAGCAGCACCGTGATCACGTTCCGCCGCAGGAAGACGCCGGTCGTCCCGATGGCGAACAGGATCGCCGAGAGCGTCAGGTAGTGTTCGAGAGTCACCATATTCTCGCCCGTATCACGTAGTGGCTGGTGGCCAGTGACTAGTGGCCAGTCGATCACGCGTGACACACTGACCACTAGCCACTGACCACTACACGTGTCTCTTCGCCAGCACCACCGCCCCGACCATCGCCACGATGATGAGCAGCGACGTCACCTCGAACGGGAACGCGTAGTCGGTGTAGAGCACCTGGCCGATGCGGTGGACCGACTCCACCGCCCGCGCCGGCACGCCGGCCGTCACCGGCTCGTGCGCCATGGCGGTGCGCCACACGGCCCACACCAGCTCGCCCGCGAACACGGCGGCCAGGACGACGCCGGCCCGCCTCGGCCCCGGCGCCAGGCGCGGCCGCGGCCCGGACGCCTCCTTCGGGGCGTTCAGCAGCATCACCACGAACAGGAACAGCACCAGGATGGCGCCGGCGTAGATGATGATCTGGATGACCGCCACGAACGGCGCGTCGAGCAGGATGTACAGCCCGGCCAGCGCCGCGAACGACACGATCAGCAGCATGACGCTGTAGATCGGGCTGCGCTGCCCGATGACCAGCGCCGACGCCGCCACCGCCACGGCGGCGAACACGTAGAAGACCGGCAGCTCAAGCCCCAAGCAGGATCACCCCCGCGGCCGTCACCAGCAGGTTCAGCACGGCCAGCGGCAGCAGGATCTTCCATCCGAACTGCATGAGCTGGTCGTAGCGGTACCGTGGCAGCGTCCACCGCATCCAGATGTAGAAGAACAGCAGGGCCGAGATCTTGACCAGGAACCAGATCCAGCCGAGCGACTCGGGCAGGAACGGCCCGTGCCACCCGCCGAGGAACAGGTCCGTGGCCACCGCCGAGACGGTGACCATGTTGATGTACTCGGCCAGGA
Organism: Acidobacteriota bacterium; assembly: GCA_021779795.1. Taxonomy (GTDB): domain Bacteria; phylum Acidobacteriota; class Vicinamibacteria; order Vicinamibacterales; family Fen-181; genus FEN-299. The sequence goes on from JAJXZZ010000318.1 coordinate 2,223, forward strand.
AGAACATGGCGAACGCCATGCTCGAGTACTCGGTGTGGTACCCCGCCACCAGCTCCTGCTCGGCCTCCGGGAAGTCGAACGGCGCGCGGTTGGTCTCGGCCACCCCCGAGATCATGAAGATCAGGAACCCCACCGGCTGCACGACCACGAACCACTTCGGGATGAACCCCAGCCAGTAGCCCGACTGGTGGTTCACGATGTCGGTCAGCGACAGCGAGTTGGCGATCACGAGCACCGAGGCCAGGGCCAGGCCGTACGACAGCTCGTAGCTGATCATCTGCGAGGCCGACCGCAGCCCGCCGAGCAGCGAGTACTTGCTGTTCGAGCTCCACCCGGCCAGGACGATGCCGTAGACGCTCATCGACGTGATCGCGAAGACCACGAGGACGGCCACGTTGACGTCGGCCACCTGCAGCTTGATCGGCTCAGGGAGCAGGCCGAAGAAGGTCGTCGCCGCGCCGAACGGCACGACGGCGAACGCGGCGAAGGCGGCCGTGGCCGAGATGACCGGCGCCAGCAGGAAGAGCACGGTATCCGCCCCGCCCGGGCGCAGCTCCTCCTTGAACATCAGCTTGATGACGTCGGCGAACGGCTGGAACAGCCCCTTCGGCCCGACGCGGTTGGGCCCCTCGCGCTGCTGGATGAAGGCGGCCACCTTCCGCTCGGCGTACACCATCACGGCCGACGACAGCATCAGCATCACGAAGACCGCCACGACGAGCCCGAGCTGGACGATCACAGTCAGAGATGGCACAGGCGTCTCTCACGCTCCCTGGTCAGGCTGCCTCACCGCGTCACGCGCCAGTCCGAGGGGCAGGTGCACCGGCCCTCGCGGACGTGCGCTTCGTACTCGGCCCGGAAGTGCCTGATCGTGCTCAGGACCGGCGCCACCGCGGCGTCGCCGAACGGGCAGAGCGTCTTGCCGCCGATGTTGTCGGCCACGTCCAGCAGCAGGTCGATGTCGCGCAGCGACCCCTCGCCGCGCTCGATCCGCTTCAGGATCTTCAGCAGCCAGTCGGTCCCCTCGCGGCACGGCGTGCACTTGCCGCACGACTCGTGGCGGTAGAAGTGCAGCAGGTTCTCGGCCGCCCAGACCATGCACGTCGTCTCGTCCATCACGATGACGGCCGCCGACCCGAGCATCGACCCCGCCTTGACGAGGCCGTCGAAGCTGGCCTGCGCGTCGAGCTGGTCGGGCAGGATCACCGGCGTCGACGAGCCGCCCGGGATGACCGCCTTGAGCTTGCGGCCGCCGCGGATGCCGCCGGCGTAGCCGTAGATCAGCTCGCGCATCGTGACCGTCATCGGCGCTTCGTACACGCCCGGCTTCTCGACGTGGCCGCTGATGCAGTAGAGCTTGGGGCCGCCGTTCTTCTCGGGCCCCAGGCCCGCGAACCACTCGGGGCCGCGCGTCAGGATGAGCGGCACGTTGCACAGCGTCTCGACGTTGTTGATCGCCGTCGGGCAGCCGTAGAGGCCGACCGCCGCCGGGAACGGCGGGCGGAGCCGGGGCTGCGCCCGCTTGCCCTCCAGCGACTCGAGCAGCGCGCTCTCCTCGCCCGCCTCGTAGGCCCCCGCGCCCCGGTGCACGTGGATCTCGCAGTCGAAGCCGAGGCCCATGATGTTCCGGCCCAGGTAGCCGCGCGCCCGCGCCGACTCGATCTCGGCCTCGAGCACCCGCTGCACGTGCGCGAACTCGCCGCGGATGTAGATGTAGGCTGTCTTCGCGCCGATGGCGTAGCACCCGATCAGGCACCCCTCGAACAGCAGGTGCGGGTTGCGCTCCATCAGCACGTGGTCCTTGAACGTGCCCGGCTCGCTCTCGTCGGCGTTGCAGCAGAGGTACTTCGGCCTGGGCGAGTCCTTCGGCACGAACTGCCACTTCATCCCGGCCGGGAAGCCCGCCCCAGA
>JAJXZZ010000319.1 GCA_021779795.1 Acidobacteriota bacterium
GGCCGGAAGCGCGAGCGACTGGCCGGAACCGCGGGGTGCCTCGAAGCGAATGCTCCGCCCGGCGGCAATGGTTGCCGACGGTGGGGGCGTCCGAGCGCTTGGGAACGACTGGGCCCAATCCGGTCAGAAAGGAAAAAAAGATGGTCAACAGCAACAACGGCAGCACCCCCGCCAGCGGTAACGGCGGGACCACCGGCGGCGGCAGCAGCGCGGCCGGGGGTGGAAGCCAGAGCGGTTCGGCGACGTCGGGAGCGATCTCGGCGACGACCCTGCCGCAGAGCGGCTTCCGGGACGAGGTCACCAACCTCGCCACGGGTCTGAAGGGGCTTTTCCCGGACGGCACCAGCGTGGTGGTGAACGGTCAGTCGATGACCAAGGACGACGTCATCAACGCCCTCGAGGCGGTGGTGACGCAGTTCGCGGGAGTCGACGCGGCCGTCCAGTCGCTCCGCGAGGAGCGGCTGGGCCTCAAGGCGGCCCTCCCCGGGGCTCACCAGTTCGTGGCGAGCCTCAAGGGAGTGCTGATCGGTCTGTTCGGCAAGGGAAGCCCTGCCCTGCAGACCCTCGGCATCGCGCGGAAGCACGCGCCCAAGCTGACGAGCGAGCAGAAGTCCGCTCGCGCGGCGAAGGCGCTGGCGACTCGCGAGCTGCGCGGGACTCGTGGCAAGCGCCAGAAGGCTGGCGTGAAGTTCACGGGTCAGGTCGAGGTCCAGACGGTGATGAAGCCGTCCGGCGCCCCGATCGCGGGCCTTACGGCCCTCGCGCCCGGTGGCGACACCGGCGCCTCGTCCAGCACGCCCTCCGCGAAGTAGCGGCGGGCGTTCACAGCCGGCACCCCAGGGCCGCGTGACCTGGGGCCGAGCGGGAGCGGCCTCTCCCGCGACGGCGACCGCGGCCGACGACGGCGGAGAGCCCCGGGGATCGAAAGGTCCCCGGGGCTTTTGGTCGGTGCGCTGTGCGAGCGTGTCGGCATGTGGCATCGTCGTGCGATCGTTGGGGCGCTGCCCCACCACGGCTTGGAAAGGGCGAACCAACGCTTGGTCGGTGCCCCCGCTCGCAGCTGGGCGCGATTGCCAACTTACTTGTGTACGGCCGCACGCTCGCGCGCTACACGCCAAGCTCGCGGAGCAGCTTGTCAAGACTCTTGCTCCCGCGACGCGCCACCTGGAGGTCGAGCTTCGAAAAGAGCTGGGGGCCGTCAACCGTCTTCCGGTAGGGCCTGCGGAGAAGGGCCTCGAGCTCCACGACGCCCTTGCGTTGCTTGCGACCCAGCTGACCATCGAATGTCTGTCCCGACCCGGCGAGCAGCCAAGCCTCGAAGGCACGGTCGGCGACGACGACCGAGACGGTGGCGAGAGCGGTCACGGGCCGATCCTTGGCGACGTAAACCTTCACCAGTTCCCCGTGGATCGCCCTCGCGAAGCTGGGTGAACAGTCATGGCGCTGCTCGCGGTCGACGCAGACAACTACCCGTGGCCGACCGGCAACTTGGTGAGCGATCACATGCGGCGCCACCTGGTTCGCTATGGCTGCTGGCGTCTTGTGGCTGCCAACGCCGCCGAGGTTGGTCGCCTTCAAGGGCGGGCAGCCTGCGATCAACCGCCGCCTGTGAAGCAGAGGCAAAGCCGCGAACTCTGTGTCCCCCTCGACGACCAGGCCGACGGTCGCAAGGATACCTGGCCGCCGTCTGCCTCTCTTGCCCATCAGGCGTCGTTCCCAGAGGAAGGAACACCCCCTAGCGTCCCCCCCATCCAGACATCACCGAGCTGCTGGCCGCTTTCGCGGAGGATGGCCGCGAGCGCAGTCTCCACGCTTAGCGCGGGCCTGATGTGGGTTCCATCCGGCTCGCTCTCGACGATGAACAGGGACGCAGGGTCTCGCACGGCGTTGACGACTGTCTCGGAATGGGTCGTTACCAGGGTGACTCTTCCGCCGCCATTCTGAGCTCGTTCGACCATCGCGCGGATGGACCAAGGATGGATCCCATTCTCCGGCTCCTCGATAGCGAGGATTCCACTGGCATTCTGGTCGCTGAGCATGATCAGCAGAGCGAGGGCATGGAGGACGCCATCGGAGACGCTGTCCTGGCCGAGCTCCGCGTTGATTCCGGATTCCTCGAAGCTGAGCGTCCATCGCCCCGGCTGGGGCGACTTCGCATGAACCTCCTTCACCTGCGGGTAGACGCGCTGCAGCTCAACGAGGATCCCCTCCCAGGCCCCCTTGCGCTTCTTGAGATGATCAACCGCTGCCGCCAATCCTTCGCCGTGTGGGCCGACGAGCTCCCGGCCGAGGGACTCGGGGTACTGCGCGTCACCTCGAAGTGCGGAGGCGTCGAGCCGGAAGCGGCTCACGCGGCTTGCTCGAATGCAATAGTTGAACCAGGGCGCCCGCAACCGCTGCCGGTTGAGGAGGCGAAGGAGAGATGGCTCCGCTTCATGTTCGCCTTCAGAAACAACGAAGGAAAGGTAATCTCGGACGCGATCGAGGATCGATGCGGGGCCATGCCCGGAATCTCTGGCAAAAAAATTTCCGATGGCCTCCGCCTCAGGAAAGGCCGAGCGCGCGAGGAAGACGTCGTTTCCCTCGTCGAGGGAGATCCCGCTTGGGCTGAACTCAACGCCGAAACTCAGGTCGCCTCGGCGAAGAGCAAGGCGCTCCCTCGAGACAGTAACGTCGTCGTCCCCCACTGCCCCACCAAGCCGCAGTTCTATGTCTACATGAACCGCGTCGTCATGAGAGCTCGATGGCATTGGCTGTCGGTCGAAGATCTTGCCAGGGATCGAGAAGGTCGCCTTGAAGCCGATGCCCGAGCGAGCTGGCTTCTTTCCTCGGCGAATGATTCGCCCCCATCCCTCTTCGCGCGCCGGGTCGGTCGTCCCGCGATCGAGAAGCTCGCCGAAGAGCTTGAGAGCTCGCACGGCGTTCGTCTTTCCGGCGCCGTTCGGCCCGACCAGGACCATGAACCGCCGGAGCTCCAACGTCTCAGACTGGATGGACTTGAAGTTCTCGACATGGAAGGACGTCATCATGGGCCGGCTCCTCGTCAGGACGTTACCACGAGCCTGGACCAAGCGTCCCCGCGTGATGTGCCCGTCGCGTACGAGACCTCGGGCGTTTAGGGCCCGCGGCGGCTGGGTCCACGCCCTGCATCTATCCATCCCAGAGCAGGGTGGGCCCGCGGAGCGAGGAACCGCTGTCACGGATCTCGACCCTCTGACCCATATCCAGGAACAGAGAGCAGGAGAGGCCCGAGGGCGTTCTCGTGGGCTTCGGGCGGCCGGCGGTCGGTCGCCCGGGGGCTCACGGGTCCCGTGGCGAGGAGAGGAAGCGCGAGCGACCGATCTGAACCGCGGGGTGCCTCGAAGCGAATGCTCCGCCCGGCGGCAATGGTTGCCGACGGTGGGGGCGTCCGAGCGCTTGGGAACGACTGGGCCCAATCCGGTCAGAAAGGAAAATAAAGATGGTCAACAACAACAACGGCAGCACCCCCGCCAGCGGTAACGGCGGGGCCGCCGGCAGCGGTAGCAGCGCGGCCGGTGGTGGGAGCCAGGGCAAGGCGGCGTCGGGAGCGATCCCGGCGACGACGATGCCGAAGCACGGCTTCCAGGACGAGGTCGGCGCGATGGCGAGTGGCATCGGGAGCGGGATTCCCGACGGCACGAGCCTGACGCTGGCCGGTCAGTCGATGCAGAAGCAGGACGTCGTCGCCGCCCTCCAGGCGGTGCTGGCGCTCTTCGCGGACGTCGACGCCGGCGTCCAGTCGCTCAAGCAGGAGCGGCTGGCCCTCAAGGCGGCTCTCCCTGGGGCGCACCAGCTCATGGTGAACCTCAAGGCGTTCCTCGTCAGCTTCCTCGGCAAGGGCAACCCTTCCCTGGCGGCTTTCGGGATCGTCGAGAAGCCCCGCCGCAAGCTCACTCCCGCCGAGAAGGCGGCGAGCGCGGCCAAGGCGCTGGCAACTCGAGAGCTGCGCGGGACCCTGGGCAAGCGCGCGAAGCAGCGCGTGAAGTTCACGGGTCAGGTCGAGGTCCAGACGGTGATGAAGCCGTCCGGCGCCCCGATCGCGGGCCTTACGGCCCTCGCGCCCGGTGGCGACACCGGCGCCTCGTCCAGCACGCCCTCCGCGAA
>JAJXZZ010000320.1 GCA_021779795.1 Acidobacteriota bacterium
GAGCGGGATGACGAACGGGCGGCCGCCGCCGGCCCGCCACTCCGCGGCCGCCGCCTCCATCGCGGGCGCGCGGTCGGCGCGCGCCGCCACGTAGCGCACCTCGGCGCCGTACAGCGCGTCGAGCAGGGCGTTCCCCGACAGCCGCGCCGGCGGCTCGCCGTTGGCCACGATGAGGCAGCGCAGGCCGAGGCGCGCGGCCGCCGCCGCCGTCACACGGCAGTGGTTCGACTGCACGCCGCCGGTCGTGATGAGCAGGTCGGCCCCCTCCGCCCGCGCGCGCGCCGCCACCATCTCGAGCTTGCGGACCTTGTTCCCGCCGAAGCCGAACGCGATCGCGTCGTCGCGCTTGACCAGCAGGCGCGGGCCGCCGCCGAGCGCCGCGCGCAGGCGCGAGGCCTCCTCGATCGGCGTCGGGTACGGGGCGAGCGCGACGTGCGGCACGGCGCGCAGGGCGGCGAGCGCCCGGGTGTCGGAATGCGTCATGGCCGGTATTGTATACTCCGGAAGGACGTCGCATTCCGTGAGCCTCCTTCTCGACACCCTGCGCTCGGGCCGACTCGTCGTCGCCGCAGAGCTCCGGCCGCCGCGCGCCGAACTGGCGTCGAGCGACGGCATGGACGCCTGGATCGACACCTACCATGCCGTCCGCGCCCTGACCGCGCGCGGCACGTTCGTCTTCCTCACCGACAGCGCCGTCGGCGTGCCCGAGGAGGACAACCTCCGCCATCTCATCGTCAACCTGGGCGACGACGCGCCGCTCGACCGGGTGGTGCCGTTCCTGACGAGCAAACACCCGCTCGACTACTGCCTGTCGTACGCCGACCGCGCCCGGCAGCACGGCTTCGAGTCGCTGGTCGTGCTCGGCGGCGACGCGCGCGTCGGCGTGCCGCGCTCGGTCGAGCACGCCTGGCAGCTGCGCAGCCGGATCCGCGCCCGCGCGGCCGACCTCGCGCTCGGCGGGTGGGCCAACCCCTACCGCGACGCCGCGCGGCAGGTCGACTACCTGCTCGACCCCGGCTTCACGGGCGAGTTCTACCTGACGCAGGTCGTCTCGCACCACGACCCCGCCCCGGTGGAGCGCTTCCTGAACGAGGCGGACCGGCGCGGCGTCGGGATCCCGGGCATCTTCGGCGTCTTCTACTTCCGCAGCGCGAGGCCGGCGACGCTCGCCCTGCTCGGGGACTTCATCCCGGTCCCGGCCGCCGGGCTGACGCGCGAGTTCGCCGCCGGCGCGCCGCCCGAGGAGATCTGCGCGCGGACGATCCGCGCGATGTCGGGCCTGGGCGCCCGGCGCTTCTACGTCAGCAACCTGCCGCTCACGCGGACGCACGAGACGCTGCAGGCGATTCTCGACCGCGTGTGAGCCTCGACGGAGCCTTCGCCATGCCGCACTTCCTCGACTCGGTGCCGTTCTCGGGAATCATCCGCATCCGCGACATGATGTACGCGGTCGACCGCCCGTTCCGCCTCGACCAGGGCGACCTCAGCTTCGACGCCCCGGACTCGGTCAAGCAGGGCATGGCCCGCGCCATCGCCGAGAACCGCTCGCACTACCTGCAGACGGCGGGCGTGCCCCGCCTCCAGGAGCTGCTGGCCGAGAAGCTGCGCGCCAGGAACGGGATCCCGGTGGCCTCGCCCGACGAGGTCATGGTCACCAACGGCGGCATCCACGCGCTCTACATCCTGTTCCAGGCGCTGCTCGACCCCGGCGACGAGGTCATCATCCCCGACCCCCTCTGGCCGCCGGCCGCCGGGACGATCCTCTCGGCGCGCGGCCAGGTGGTGCGCTACCCGCTGCACGAGGCGACGGGGTGGCGGCTGGACGTCGAGGAGCTCGCCGCCCGGATCACGCCGAGGACCAGGGTCATCTACGTGAACTCGCCGCAGAACCCGACCGGCGGCGTGCTGACGCGGGAGGACCTCGAGGCGATCGCCGCGCTGGCGCGCACGCACGGGCTGTGGATCGTGTCGGACGAGGCCTACGAGGACGTGGTGTACGGCGTCGAGCACGTCTCGGCGGCCTCGCTCGCCGGCATGTACCCGCGCACCGTGCCGGTCTACACCTTCAGCAAGTCGTACGCGATGACCGGGCTCCGCCTCGGCTACCTGGCCGTGGCCGACCGGGAGCTGCGCGACCGGGTGCGCAAGGCGCTCTTCTTCACGACGAGCAACGTGTCGTCGATCGTGCAGTACGGCGGCATCGGCGCGCTCGAGGGATCGCAGGAGACGGTGGAGGCGTTTCGCGCGGAGCTGCAGGCGCGGCGCGACCTGTTCTACGCCGGCATCGAGTCGCTCGGCGGCCTGTTCGCGGGGTGCCCGCCGCGCGGGGCGTTCTACGCGTTCCTGAAGTTCGATCCCGACTGGAAGGCGCGCGTCGATCCAGCGCGGCTCGCGGACGCGGCGGCACGCAGGCCGGCCGGGACCGAGGCGCCGTCGTCGCCGTCGTGGGCGATTACCGAGTTCCTCATCTCGGCCGCGCGGATCGGGTGCGTGCCGGGCGTGGACTTCGGGCCGGGGGGCGAGGGATACCTCAGGTTCTGCTTCGCGAGGGACCGGCAGGAACTGGCCGGGGCGATCGAGTCGATGAGGCAGGTGTTCGACCGCGGCCCGCGACCGGCCGACGACTGACGGCCGAACCGTCTCCCGTCGTTCGACCGTGATCCGCTGAAAGCCGTCCCCTACAGGTATTCCATCGGGTCGATGTCGTACGCCGACGGATCCAGCGCGGCCTCGACCTTGACGGCGTCGTCGCCGGCGGCGCGGTCCCACAGGCGCCTGGCGCGAGGCTCCACCAGCCGGGCGCCGGACGGGTCGTAGAGCACGTTGACCGTCGGCAGCGACGGATCCGGGCCGTCCGTCCCGGCGACCACGCCCACCTCGCCGCTCGTCAGCCGCGCGAGCGTGCCCGGCGGGTAGACCCCCATCAGGCCGATGAACAGCCGGACGAGGTGCTGGTCGAACTGGGCGTTGTCCCGGTTGGTCATGAACTCCATGATCCGCTGGGCGGGCAGTGCGGCCTGGTAGACCCTCTTGGACCGCATCGCGTCGTACACGTCGGAGATCCCGCAGACGACGGTCCCGAGGTTGGGCTCGGCGCGTTCCACGCCGTCCGGGTATCCCTTCCCGTCCCGGCGCACGTGGTGTTCGAAGGCCACGACGGCCGCGAGCCTGGGGATGTCGCGCGCGCCCCTGAGGATGGCCGCCCCGTCGGTCGGGTGGCGCCGCATGATCGCCCGCTCGGCCGGCGTCAGGGTCCCAGGCTTGTTGAGCACCTCGAGCGGCGTCAGCACCTTGCCGATGTCGTGCAGCATGGCCGCCAGCCCGAGGGCGCGCAGCGGGCGCCCCTCGATGCCGAGAGCCCGCGCCTGGGCCATGGCGAGGATCGACACGTTGACCATGTGCGTGAACGTGTACTCGTCGTGCTCCTTCATCCCCGTGAGGCCGATCATCCGCGCCGGCGACGAGCTGACCGCCTCGGCCAGCTGATCGACCGTCTCGTGCGCCATCGGCGCGTCGGGAATCTTTTCGATCCGCGTGCTCTCCCAGATCATGCGCGCCGCTTCGACCGAGCCGCTGTAGACCTGCCGCAGCGTGACCGCGCTCGTTCCCCAGCTCCCCGTCGTCGTGTCGACCGGGATCCGCCCCGCGCGCAGGTGCGCGAGCTTCAGGAAGTCGATGTCGGCCTCGTCCCCGCTCGCCTCGGCCCTGGGGCCCGGCTGCGAGGCCGCGCGGACGAAGGCCCGCAGCTCGTCCAGCGCGATCCCGCGCGTCAGGACGATGCGGTTGACGCCCAGGGCCTGCAGGTAGCGGATGAACTCGGCCCGGTACGGGGTCATCGCGAGCAGCGGCGTGTCGTCGGCGATCAGCTCCCCGCCGACCAGCCCGATGAGCACCGTCGACTCGGTCTTGTGCAGGCGCTGGACCGCGTCGAGCAGCGCGCGCACGTGTTCGTCCACGCTCGGGTGCGTGATCGAATAGAGGCTGGCCGCGCGCAGCGCGCCGCTGAGCCGCTGCACGACGTCGGCGTAGTACCCCAGGCGGGTGGTCCGGTCGGTCATCGGGGGCGCCCCTTGGCGGCCGCGGCCGGCCCGGCCTGCCGGC
>JAJXZZ010000014.1 GCA_021779795.1 Acidobacteriota bacterium
CGCCGCCCCGGGCGGGCGGCGCGGGACGGCCGGTCGCGTCGCTCGTCCTGGCGGCCGCCGTTCTCGGCAGTGCGTGGTCGGCGTCGCCGGCCCGGGCGCAGATGCCCCCGGCCGGGGCCGCGGGCGCGCTCTCGATCGGCGGGCAGTCGCGGATCGTGGCCGAGTTCCAGGACGAGCAGCTCCAGGTCTATTACCTGTTCGACCTCGTCAATGCCGGGCCGTCGCCGGTCGCGGCCGCCGGCTCCGTGGTGTTCGAGCTGCCGTCCGAGGCGCAGAACCCGGGCATGCTCGAAGGCTCCACGCCGAATGCCGCGGTCCAGGGCCGAACGGTGGTCGTCAACGGGCCGTTCCCGCCGGGCGTGACCAGGGTGATGGTCGCGTACGGCGTCCCGCAGGACGCGAGCTTCGCGCTCCGCCAGAGGCTGCCGGTGGCGATGGACCAGGTGGCGGTGATGGTCGAGAAGCTCGGGTCGGTCGTGGTGAGCTCGCCCCAGCTGGCGATGATCCGCGACGGGACGGCCGGCGGCCGCCCGTTCGTCATCGGAACGGGGCCCGGCCTCAGGGCCGGCGACGTGCTGACGCTCGACATCGGCGGGCTGCCGCACCCGCCCACCTGGCCGCGCGACACGGCGCTGGCCCTGGCGGCGCTGACGCTGGCGGCCGGGGCGTGGGGCGCCTCGCGTCTGGGCGGGCGTTCGGCCGCCTCGGTTGCGCGGCAGCAGATCGAGGCGCGCCGCGAGCGCGTGTTCGGCGAACTGGTCGATCTCGACGCGCGCGCCCGGAGCGGGCAGGCGACCGCGGCCCAGGCCGCCGAGCGCCGCGGCCAGCTCGTCGTCGAGCTCGAGCGGATCTACGGCGAACTGGACACCGGCGCGCCGGCGTCGGCCGCCGATCAGGGGCGCCCGGCGTGAGCTTCGACTTCACCGAGGTGGCCGTGCGTGATGTGTCCCGTCACTACGGCCGCCGCCGCGCCCTGTCGCACGTCTCGCTGACGTGCCGGTCGGGCGAAGTGCTCGGGCTGCTCGGCCCGAACGGCGCGGGAAAGTCCACGCTCCTGGCGATCCTGGCGACGCTGCTCGCGCCCTCGGCCGGCGAGGTCCGCTACGGCGAGCGGACGGCCGCCGAGGCCGGCCCTTCGCTGCGCGCCAGCCTGGGGTTCCTCGCGCACGACCTCCACCTCTACCCGGAGCTGACCGCGGCCGAGAACCTGCGGTTCTTCGCCCGGCTCTACGGCGTGCCCGACGTCCCGGCGAAGGTGTCGGCGGCCCTGGACCGGGCGGGCCTCGCCTCGCGCCGCGACGACATCGTCTCGGGCTTTTCGCGCGGGATGCGCCAGCGCCTCGCGCTCGAACGGGCGCTCTTGCACGACCCGCGCCTGCTCCTGCTCGACGAGCCGTTCACCGGCCTCGACGACGCGTCGGTGGCCGCGCTGGTGGCGAGGCTCCGCGAGCTGCGGGCGGCGGGGCGGATCCTGGTGGTGGTGACGCACGACCTCGACGTGGCCGAGCGGCTGCTGGACAGGGTGGCGGTGCTCAAGGACGGCCGCCTGGTCGCGTGCGACGAGGCGCAGGGCCGGATCCGCGAGCACTACCGGGCGCACGTGACGGAGCCGCGGGCCTGAGCCGGGTGCTCGAAGCAGGGAAGGCGGGCGGGCGATGCCGATGTTCCTGAAGGTCGCATGGCTGGTGATGCGGAAGGACCTGACCGTCGAGGTGAGGAGCCGCGAGGTCCTCTACACGACCGTCTTCTTCGCCGTCGCCTGCGTGCTCGTCTTCGCGTTCGCCCTCGTCAAGGAGGGGCGCCCGCTCGACGACGCCGCCGCCGGCATCATGTGGATCTCGGTGGCGTTCGCGGGCACGCTGGCCCTCGGGCGCACCTTCGAGCGCGAGCGCCACTCCGAGACGCTGCGCGCGCTGATGCTGGCCCCGACCAGCCGCCCGGCGATCTACGTCGGCAAGCTCCTCGGCATCGTCCTGCTGCTGCTCGTCGTCGAGGCCGTGCTGGTGCCGCTCGTCGGCCTGCTGTTCCACGCGCCGATCGCGAGCCAGCCGCTGACGCTCGCGAGCCTCCTCGTCTTCGGGACGATCGGGTTCTCCGCCGTCGGCACGCTGTTCGCCGCGATGCTGGTGCGCGCCCGCAGCCGCGACGTCATGCTGCCGGTCCTGCTGTACCCGATCACCATCCCCGTCATCATCGCGGGCGTGCGCGGCACGGCGGCGCTGTTCGATCCCGAGCCGTCGGTCGACCTCGCACAGATGTGGATGGCGCTGCTGGTGTTCTTTGATATCGTGTTCGTCACCCTCTCGCTCTGGACGTTCGAGCCGCTGATGACGGAGTGACCGGCGGCGAAAGGGCGGAAAGGATGGGCAGGCCCCGATGAAGCGACTCTACCTGCTGGGCGTGGCCGCCGCGATCGTCATGTTCGCCGTGGCGCCCTTCTGGATCATGGGCGCGCCGGATATCGACGTCCCGAACGCCACGCCGGACGTGCTGCTGTCGTACAAGATCTTCTTCTACCACGTGCCGTCCGCGATGGTGATGTTCGTGTCGGCGTTCGTCTGCGGGATCGCGAGCGCGATGCACCTGTTCCGGAAGAAGCCGGGCGCCGACCGCCTGGCCGCCGCGGCCGGCGAGCTGGTGGTGGTCTTCGGCCTGATTGTGCTGGTCACCGGGCCGCTCTGGGCCCGCAAGGCGTGGGGCGTCTGGTGGCAGTGGGACGCGCGGCTGACCTCCACGCTGCTCATGTGGATGATCTTCCTCGCCTACCTGCTCGTCCGCCGGTTCGGCGGGCCGGGCGCCGACAGGCTGTCGGCCGCGATGGCGGTGTTCGGCATGGCCAACGTGCCGTTCGTTTACGTCTCGGTCAACATCTGGCGGACCATCCACCCGACGACGCAGGTGGTCCCGTCGCTGTCGCCGGGCATGCGGGGCCCGTTCTGGTTCTGCGTACTGGCGTTCGTGCTGCTGTTCAGTTTGCTGCTCGCGATGCGGGCCCGGCTCGAGCGGCTCAGGGCCGACGTGGAGCACCTGTACCTGCTGGCCGACGAGGAATGACGGGGACGAGGGAATCGGGGCGAGGACGATGACCATGAAGCGTGCGAGCAGGGTGGCGGTGATGTCGGTGGTCGTGGCGGCGTGGGTCGTCTGCGCCGGCGCGGCCGGCCGGGCGGCGCAGGCGCCCTCGACGCCTGGCGCGGCAGCGCCTGCGGGGCAGGCCGCCCAGGGAGCGTCCGACCAGTTCGTGCCGGTCAAGGCGCTGCCGGCGCAGCCCGAGGAGTGGCCGGCCTCGCGCCTCGTCCTGGGCGCGTACGGGTTCATCTGGGCCGTGCTGATCGTGTACGTCTGGAGCGTGTGGCGCCGGCTCGGGAAGGTGGAGGAGGAGATCCGCACGCTGTCCGCGCGGCTCGCGGAGAAGGCCCCGCGCGCCTGATCTACCGGCCGACCATCAGGCGCTCGGCCAGCGCCGGCGGGAAGCCCGCCGCGAGGATGCGGTCGCGCGCCCGCTCGACCGGGTACTCGACGCGGCGGAACGCCATCCGCCGCGCGTCGGCGTCGAGGATCGCGTAGGCCGCGCGCCGGTCCCGGTCGCGCGGCTGGCCGACCGACCCCGGGTTGAGCACGTACCGTCCCCCCTCGGCGAACGTCACCTCGCCGTGTTCTCCGCCTCCCGCCAGCAGCACGCGCAACTGGTCCTCGCCGTCGCGCGCGGCCGCCAGCGGCACGTGCGTGTGCCCGAACAGGCACGCCGGCCGCCGCGAGGCAGCCAGCGCCTCGAGCAGGTCGAACTCGTCGTGGAGGTACCAGTCCTCGTCGAACGGCGCGCCGTGGCAGATCTCCACGAGCGGCTCGACGGCCAGCGGCCCCTGCGGCAGCGACGCCAGGTACGCGATCGACTCCGGCGAGAGCAGCCCTCTCGTCAGCGCGACCGACCGCCGGGCCAGGGGATTGAACCCGTCGTCGTTGTCGATGCCGGCCACCACCTTGTCGTGGTTCCCACGGACGATGGCCGCCGGGGCCAGCGCCCGGACCCGCGCCACCACCGCCTCGGGCTCGGCGCCGTAGCCCACGAGGTCGCCGAGGACCAGCACCGCGTCGGCGGCGGCCGCGCGCGCGTCTTCGAGCACCGCGTCGAGGGCGTCGATGTTCGAGTGAATGTCGCTCAGGATCAGGTACCGCACGGCTCCTAGTATCCCAGCCAGTCCAGCACCCGTTCAACCAGTTCGTCGACCGGCGACGAGGCGTCGAGGCGGAAGTGGGCGTGCTGGTACGCCAGGCGCCGGCTGCGGTAGAGCGCCTCGAACTGCGCGCGATCGGCCGCCAGCGGGCGCCGACCGTCAGCCGGAACCCGCGCCAGCGCGAGCGGGAAGGGCAGGTCGAGCCAGACCGCCAGGCCGTTGGCGTTGATCGTCGCCCGGTTGTCGGGATCGGCGTAGGTGCCGCCGCCGGTGGCGACGACGGCGTGTTCGATCGGCAGCAGGCGGTGCAGTTCCTCCCGCTCCACCGCTCGGAAGTACGTTTCGCCGCGCCGGGCGAACAAGTCGGCCACCGTGCATCGCTCGCGCGCCTCGATCCGCTCGTCGAGGTCCTCGGCCCGCCAGCCGAGGCGGCGCCCGAGGGCGCGGGCGAGCGTCGTCTTGCCCGCCCCCATGAAGCCGACCAGGTACAGCTTGTCCGTCCTCATCTCGCCACCGAGTCGAGCGCCGCGAAGAAGCCCGGGTACGACACGTCCACCGCGCCCGCGCCGAGAATCGTCGTGTCGCCGGCCGCGCCCAGCGCCGCGATGGCGCAGGCCATGGCGAGCCGGTGGTCGCCGCAGGCATCCGCCGCGCCTCCAGCCAGGCGCCGGCCGCCCGAGACGTGGAAGCCGTCCGGGTACTCGTCCACGCTGGCGCCGAGCGCGCGGAGGCCGGCCGCGAGGGCCGAGATGCGGTCGCTCTCCTTGACGCGCAGTTCGCCGGCGCCGGTCACCGTCATCCCGCCGCCCAGCGCGGCCAGGGCCGCCAGCGCGGGCAGTTCGTCGATGAGCCCCGGGACCTCGCCGGGCGCGACGACCAACGGCGCCGAGCCGCCGTGGCGCACGCGCACGGTCCCTCGAGGCTCGGTCTCGGCGTCGGCCTCGACCTGGACGTCCACGCGGGCGCCCGCCCGCTCCAGGACGCCGAGCAGGGCCGTCCGGGTCGGGTTGAGGCCGACGTCCTCGACGAGGATGTCGGAGCCGGGCAGGGCGGCGGCGGCGACCAGCCAGAAGGCGGCCGACGAGAAGTCGCCCGGAACCGAGGCCTCGATCGGCTCCAGGCGCTGGCCGCCGCGGACCGACACCGTCGTGCCGTCCACGCCGACCGCCGCCCCGAAGCGGCGCAGCGCCAGCTCGGTGTGATTGCGCGTCTGGTGGCTCTCGGTGAGCCGCGTCGTGCCGCTGGCGCGCAGGCCGGCCAGCAGGACGGCGCTCTTGACCTGGGCGCTCGGGACGTCGGTCCGGTGGTCGATCGCCCGCAGCGGCGCCCCGGCGATCGTCATCGGCAGGCAGCCGCCGGTCGAGTCGATGCGGGCGCCCATCCGCGTCAGCGGGTCGATCACGCGCCGCATCGGCCGGCGCGACAGCGACGCGTCGCCGGTCAGCGTGACCGCCAGCGGTTCGGCGGCCAGGATGCCCGCCAGCAGCCGCGTCGTCGTGCCCGAGTTGCCCGCGTCGAGCGGTCCGGCGGGGGAACGAAACGGGAACGAACCACGTCCGATGATGGTGACCGCGTCGCCGCCGCGCTCGATGGCGACGCCCAGGGCCGCGAGGCAGCCGAGCGTCGATCGGCAGTCCGCGCCCGGCGCGTACTGGCGGATGGCGGACCGGCCGCCCGCCAGCGCCGCCAGCATCGCCAGGCGATGGGCGATCGACTTGTCGCCAGGCACGCGGAGCCGGCCGCGCACCGTGCGCGCGGGATGCACGACGGCGGACCCGAAGGACACCATGGGCGCACTATAGCATCAGTGCGCGGCCCGGTGACGGGCCGGGCGGGACGGGTGGCGCGTCCGGTGCGCGAGGGCGGAGCGACCGGGCTGGACCGTGCTCGTGGGCCTGTGTTACCTTGTGCCAACTCGCAGGCGGATCACGGGGCAGACCAATTACCGCATGTCCGAAACCGGTCATCTCATCCATCTCGAGTTTCCGAGCCTGGTCGAAATGCTCGACGTCGTGCAGGCGGTCGTCGAGCAGCTCGGACAACTGCTGTGCGCGGACGATGACGCCCGCCACTGGGTGGAGGTCGCCGTCCGCGAGTCGGTGACCAACGCGATCAAGCACGGCAACCACCACGACCCGGCCAAGACGGTCGAGGTGGACTTCACGCTGACGCCGGCCCACGAGCCGTGCGAGCTGCGCGTGCGCGTGCGCGACCACGGGCGCGGGTTCGATCCCCAGGCGCTGCCCGACCCGCTCGCCCCCGAGAACCTGCTGAAGTCGAGCGGCCGCGGCGTCTTCTTCATGCGCAGCTTCATGGACGATGTCCGCATCGAGCCGGCCGTCGGCGGCGGCATGGTCGTCTACATGGTCAAGCGCTTCAAACGGACGTGATCGATCCCCTCTTTCTCGCGACTGCCGTCGACGCCGTCCTCCAGGCGGGCGGGCTGCAGATGGCCAGCTTCGGCACCGACTTCCGGGTGGACAAGAAGGGGGCGATCGACCTCGTGACCGAGGTCGATCTCGCCGTGGAGCGCCGGTTCCGCGCGCTGATTGCCGAGCGGTTCCCCGACCACCTCGTGCTGGCCGAGGAGTTCGGCGGCCCGGGAACGGCCGCCGGGCGCTACTGCTGGCTGTTCGATCCGCTCGACGGGACCACCAACTACGCCCACGGCCTGCCCGTCTTCGCCTCCTCCCTGGCGCTCGAGATCGACGGCGTCATCAGCGTCGGCGCCATCTACGACCCGACGCGGCGCGAGCTGTTCACGGCGACGCTCGGCGGGGGAGCCTTCCTGAACGGCGTGCCGCTGCGCGTGTCGTCGACCGACCGCCTCGTCGACGCCATGCTCGTGACCGGCTTCCCCTACACGATTCACCAGGCGAGCGAGGAGCTCGTGAGCCTGTTCTCGGCCTTCCTCTCGCGCGCCCAGGCCGTCCGTCGGCTCGGGTCCGCCGCGCTCGACCTCTGCTACGTCGCGGCGGGGCGGATGGACGGATTCTGGGAGCAGCACCTCAAGCCGTGGGACATGGCCGCCGGCGCCCTCATGCTGGCCGAGGCCGGAGGGCGGATCACGGCGCTCGACGGCTCGCCGTTCGACGTCCGGCAGGGGCAGTTGATGGCCTCCAACGGGATCCTGCACCCGGCCCTGCTGGAGGTCGTCCGACGCTGGCGCGAACAGCGGTCGGCCGGCCGGCACGACTGACACCGGGAGAGGCCACCCCACCTCCCGGCCTCCGGAATCGGCTGATTTTTCGGCGGAATCCGACTGGCATCAATCCTGCTAAGCTGGGACACATGGGCCGGGGAGAGGAAGGTGCGGTTTTTCGCGCCTGCCCGACCGGCCGAAGGAGAAGCCATCATGTCGAGGACCACCCTCCTGGGCGCTGTCGTGCTGACAGCCACCGCCATAGCCGCGCCGGCCGCGGCCCAGCAGTCAACCCTGTCGCTGAACGTCGGGACCTTCCAGGTGCAGAGAATCGAGGACCGCGTGGCTGGCGACACCATCGTGGCCAACCTGTTCGCCGATCCTCCCTACGCGCTGGGGTACCGCGTCTCCGACTTCGACAACGTGACGGTCGGGGGCGACTGGCTGTTTCCGATCGGTGACTTCTTCGAAGGCGGCGTGGGCGTCAACTACTACGCGCACACGGTCCCCAGCTTCTACACCGACCTCACCGACGCCAACGGGGGCGACATCACGCAGAACCTCAGGCTGCGCGAGGTTCCGATCACGGCCTCGATCCGGTTCATCCCGACCGGCCGCCATTTCCCGATTCAGCCCTATATCGGGGTCGGCGTGAGTGTGATCCCGTGGCGCTACTCCGAGGTCGGTGACTTCGTCGACACGTCGCAGAACATCTTCACCGCCGACTATCACGATTCGGGCGTGGCGGTGGGGCCGGTCGTCATGGCGGGCCTGCGCGTGCCGGTGGCCGACGCCTTCTCGCTGGGCGGCGAGGTGCGGTACATGAAGGCCGACGCGCCGCTCGATCCGACGGTCGGCTTCCTTGGCGACCGGATCGATCTCGGCGGCATCAGCTACCTGGCCACGTTCAACTTCAGGTTCTAATTGGAGGCGGGCCCGGGAGGGGAGCCGCGGCCGCCGGCGAGGGCCGGCTCCCCGACCCGCTGGTAGAGGACGACGCCGCCGCCTTCGGCCACGCGCCTGAAGCCGCGCAGGAATCCCGGGTACTCCCGGGCGCGCGCCGCCAGGACGTCGCCTCCCTCCGACAGTTCGTCCGACAGGATCCAGCCCACGTACGCCCGCGGCGTCCGGATGGCGGCGGCCCACAGGTCGCCGTTGCCCTCGTGCACCACGTCGCGCACGTCGATCCCGATGGCCGACAGCTCCTGCACGTAGTGGGACAGCGACCCGAGGCTCGCCAGGATCTTCTCGCCGTGGCGATGCTCGCGAAGGTACTCGGTGATCGCGCGCCGCTGCTCGCTGTGCTGCCGGTCGAGCTGCGCTTCCTGCACCATCGGGGCCGCCGCGTCGAACGGCTTGGTCTCGTAGGCCACCAGCCCCACGAGGACCAGGGCGACCACGATGCGGAACCGCCGCGTCAGGCCGGCGCCGATGCCGGCCCACACCGCGAGGGCCGGGACGAGCGGCACCATGTAGCGGAAGCGGAACGGGTGGCCGATGTAGAAGGCATACCAGGGGAGGGCCGCGCTTGCCGCCAGCGCGAGCACGACGAGCGACGCGGCCTGCGCCCGGTGGCGGACGGCGTGCCACAGGACGGTGGCCGCCCCGGCCACGGCGAACAGCAGCACGCCGTACCCGTTCAGGTGATGGCACGCCCACCAGATGGAGCCGATCGTCTTGAACGGACGCCCCATGTCCGGGTTGTCCACCACGTAGAAGCCGTCCGTCACGAACCAGTGGCCGACCGTCAGCCGGCTCTGGACCAGGAACAGGGCCAGCGCCAGCAGGGGATAGACCGCCAGTCCCGCCACCTTCCGCAGCGCGGCGCCGAACGCCACGCCGCGCCTCAGCAGCGCGAGGCCGGCCACGGCGAGGGCGGCCGCCGTCACGGGCCAGGCCTCGTACCGGGTCAGGCACGCGGCGGCCATCAGCAGGCCGGTCGTCGCGGTGCCCTTCGCCCCGTCGCGGCCGACCCACCGGACCAGGGCCAGCGCCGACGCCAGGACGAGCGCGAGCAGCAGCGGCTCGGTCATCGGCGTGGCTTGGAGGTACAGCACGTCCGGGTTGAGGACCAGCACCGACACGCCGGCCAGCGCCGCCGCGCTCGACCCGGTGGCGTCCAGGATGAGCCGGGCGACGGCGTAGGCCATGTAGCCGAAGCAGAGGACCGACAGCCCGACGGCGAACGCGCCTGTCCGGTAGAAGAAGTCCACCTGCACGGGCAGCACGTTCAGGACGTGGGGCAGCGGCAGCCACACGGCACCCAGCTGCTTCCAGCCGGGGGTGAGGCTGTCGATGACGCGCCGCGCCACCACCAGGTGAGCCTTGGCGTCGTAGTGGCTGAGCGTCAGGCCGGCCCGCCAGTAGTACCAGGCGGCAAAGCCACCGAGCGCGATGGCCAGGAGGGCGGCAAGAGGCGGCGTCCACTGGCGCCAGCGGCCGGGCGAAGGGGAAAGGTCGGCTATAATCAACGGATCTTGGACACCCACTCTATCGTACTTCGACATCGTGCGCCCGCGGCTGAGACCGCGGGCGCGGCCCGGCGAAGGGCAGGACTTCGGGTATGAAGGGTCTGCTGGCCTGGGCGAAGGGCCTGGCGCTGACCTTCGGCGGCCCGGGGCTCTTCTTCGTCGGCTTTCTCGACTCGTCGTTCCTCTCGCTGCCAGAGGCCAACGACTTCCTCGTGGTCTGGATGGTCACCCAGCACCGGGACCGGCTCCTCTACTACGTGGCCATGGCCACGCTGGGCTCGATGCTGGGCTGCCTGGTGATTTACGGGCTCGCCTGGAAGGGGGGCGAGGCGTTCGTGCGCAAGCGCTTCGGCTCGGCCGCCGTCGAGCACGGCCTCGACGCCGTGCGCCGCCACGGCCTGCTGGCGCTGCTCGTCCCGTCGATGCTGCCGCCGCCAGCCCCGTTCAAGATCTTCGTGATCCTCGCCGGCGTCGTCCGGATCCGCCCGCTGAGCTTCGCCCTGGCGATCGGCATCGGCCGCGGCCTGCGCTACCTCGCGGAAGGGCTGCTCGCCGTCCACTACGGGCCTCGGGCGCTCGATTACATCAACGAGCACGGCCAACTGGCGGCGCTGGTGGCGGCGGTGGCCGTGCTGGCCATTGGCCTGGCGGTCGCCGTGTGGCACCGGCAGCGCCCGGCCGGGGTGCCCGCGCCGCCCGAGGGAGCCGATCAGGAGCGGTGAGGGCGGCGCCGCGCCACGTACACGGCCGCGCCGGACAGCGAGAAGAGCATCACGAGCGCCGTGGCGCCGAGCGACAGCGCCATCGCCGACTCGATCGGCAGGCCGATCCGGCTGAAGTAGAACGAGAACGTGGCCTCCCGCACGCCGAAGCCGTTCACCGACACCGGCACCAGCTGCACGACGAACGACAGCGGGACGATGACCGCGAGCTGGGCCATGGAGATCGGGATGTTCAGGCTGCGGGCGACCGCCGCGTAATACACGACGAGCATGCCCTGCACGGTGACCGCGCCACAGAATCCCCAGACCAGCGACGACGGGTGTTCGCGGAAGCGGGTGAGGGTGTCGGTGAGCCGCGCGATCTGGCCGCCCACCCATTCCGGGTGCAGCACGGTCAGCGGCCGCAGCAGGCGGCCCACGCCGGACGGGGCCATCACGGCCGGCGCCGACACCAGCGTGGCGAACAGGAGGCTGCCCCAGAGCCACGACGGGAGGATGGGCACCGCCCTGGCGCCGTGCACGCCCGTGGCGCTGGCGCCGACGGCCGCCACGAGGACCAGGCCCATCAGCCCGATCCCGCGATCGACCAGCACCACCGTCGTCGCCAGGGCCCGCGACCTGGCCGGCCGGGACGTGTCGCGGATCCGGATGACGTCGCCGCCGATGTTGCTCGGCAGGAAATTGTTGAAGAAGGCGGCGACCAGGTACGACGCCAGCAGGCGTCGTTCGGTCAGCCTGACGCCCTGGGCGCGGAGCAGCAGCCCCCAGCGCCAGGCCGAGATCAGCATCTGGACGAGGTAGAGGCCCAGCGCCGCCAGCACCCACGGCAGCGACGCGGTGCGCAGGCTCCGCCAGAGGCTGCCGGTGTCGGTCCGCGCGAACAACACGGCCAGCAAGCCAAGGCTGACCAATAACTTGAGGGCGGTGACGAGGAGGCGCCGCGCCGGGGTTCCGGCCTGCTCGGGATCGATGGCGGCGTCGGCGGTGATGACTTCGGAATCCATCGTCAGGCGACGTCCGGCACTCGCGGCGTCCGGCTCCTTTACGGGACAACCAAAAAGGCTACCACGGGAGGCCCGGAGTGTCCAACCGGCCGGGTTGGCGGGATTGGCCCGCCGCCGCGTCCCTCCTTATAATCGATTAGTTTGGGCACGAGCCGCGAGCCGTGTTCGTGACCGACCGGCCGGCCGGAAGAGCCGGCGCCAATGGATGGTGTCATGCCGTACCGCTCTCCCCTCGAAACGCGCATCGCGAAGAAGACGACGCAGGCGATCTGCGATTTCGAGATGATCGAAGAAGGCGATCGGATCCTCGTCGGCGTGTCCGGCGGCAAGGACAGCTGGGCGCTCGTGCAGATCCTGGACGTGCTCCGGCGCCGGTCGAAGAAGAAGTTCTCGCTGGTCGCCGTCAACGTCGACTCCGGCTACGCGGAGTACGACCACGGGCTGATCGCCCGAACCTGCGAGGAGCGGGGGTGGGAGTGCCGCGTCGAGCACACGACGATCGGCGAGGTCATGGACGACCTGCTGGACGCCGGCGACACCCCGTGCTCCCTCTGCGGCAAGCTGCGCCGCGGGGTCCTGTACCGGGTGGCCACCGAGCTGGGCGCCACGAAGATCGCGCTCGGGCATCAGGCCGACGACTGCATCGAGACGCTGCTGCTCAACCTGTTCTTCGAGGGGAACCTCAAGTCGATGCCCGCCCGCCTGGTCTCCGACAACGGCGCGCACGTCGTCATCCGCCCCCTGGTCTACGTCAGCGAGGCCGAGGCCCGAGCCTACGCGAAGGAATGCGAGCTGCCGATCGTGGGCTGCTGCTGCCCGTCGTGCGGGGACCTCAGCCTGCAGCGCCAGCGGGTGAAGCGCCTGCTGCTCGATCTCGAGCGGGAGCATCCCGGCCTCAAGCACTCGATGCTCGCCGCGCTCCGCAACGTGGCGCCGACGCACCTGCTCGACGCCAGGCTCAACCCGCCGGCCGCGCTCCGCGCGCGCGTCGGCGCCCAGGCCGGGAGCCCGGACTGATGCGCGCGGTGGTGCAGCGCGTCGCCTCGGCGCGCGTGTTCGTGGACGGCATCACCGTCGCGGAGATCGGGCCGGGCCTGCTCGTCCTGCTCGGCGTCTCGCGCGAGGATGCGCCCGCGCAGGCCGAGTACCTGGCGGGCAAGATCGCGGGCCTGCGCGTGTTCGAGGACGCCGACCGGAAGATGAACCTGTCGGTCGGCGAGATCGGCGGGGCGGCGCTGGTCGTCTCGCAGTTCACGCTCTACGGCGACTGCCGGAAGGGGCGCCGGCCGTCGTTCGATTCGGCCGCCGGGCCCGAACCGGCGCGCGCGCTCTACGAGGCGTTCGTCGCCGGCCTGCGCGCCCGGGGCGTCCCCGTCTCGACGGGCGTGTTCCAGGCGCACATGCAGGTCGAACTGGTCAACGACGGCCCGGTGACCGTCCTGCTCGACACGGCAGGCCTGCCGCAAGGGTGACGCCCGCGACCGGCCGGGAGGATGGGAGAGCCATGATTCCTGTCGTGAAGGCGCAGGCCTGCGGCAACGACTTCCTCTACGTCGAGGAAGCGCACGCCGCCGGCCGCGACGCCGCCGCGCTGGCCCGGAGGGTGTGCGAGCGGCGCACCGGCATCGGCGCCGACGGCCTGATCGTCTACCGGCGCACGCCCGGCGGGGCGGTGATGCGGCTGCTGAATGCCGACGGCAGCCGCGCCGAGGTGTCGGGCAACGGCGTCCGCGGCCTGGCGGCCGTGCTCGTCGACGTCCACCGGGACGAGCCCGGCAGCGGCGCCGTCCGGGTCGAGACCGACGCCGGGGAGAAGTCGCTCGTGCTCGTGGGGCGCGACGGGGGCCGCCCGGTGTTCAGGGCGGCGATGGGGCAGCCGACCGCGATTGCCAGGCGGATCCTGGCGGTGGCCGGCGACGATCTCGACGTCGTCACGCTCGGCGTCGGGAATCCGCAGTGCGTCCGGCTCGAACCGGAGTTGGCCGAGAGCCGGCTGCTGCGGTACGGCCCGGCCCTCGAACGCCACCCGGCGTTTCCCGAGGGGACCAACGTCGAGTTCGCCTCGGTGGAGGCCCCTGGCCGGGTTCGGATCCTGATCTGGGAGCGGGGCGTGGGGCCCACGCGGTCGTCGGGCACGGGGGCCTGCGCGGCCGCGGTGGCGGCGGCCTCGTTCGGCGGCGCGGACCGGGACGTGCAGGTGGTGTCGCCCGGGGGAAGCCAGCGCGTCGAGTGGCGCGAAGACGGGCTGTTCCTGACCGGGTGGGCCGAGATCGTGCTTCGCGGCGAGTGGCTGGCGTAGGCGGGCGGAAGAGTTCGCGTACCGAGGGGACAGGGCACGCGGCAATTCCTGCCGACGACGGCCCGGCCGGCGCATCGTGGCGGGGAGGCGGCGGGGCCGAAGCCTTGCGGAGCCGGCCGAATCCATGCTTCGGCACCGGGGCGCCGCCCGGGGGCTCGGCCGCGCCCGATTCTTGCAACACCCGCGGCGTCGGCGACGCCGCTCCGCATTCCGCGGAGCCCGCGCGGCCGTTGCTGTATAAATGGGAAGTCGGGTCCAGCCGGCCACCCTGGCGTGCCGCGACCGTCCGCGCGAGAAGCTCGCTCGGGTCGGCGCGGGTTCGCTCGGCGACAACGAGTTGCTCGGCCTCGTGATCGGCGCCGGCACGGAGGGGGCCGGCGCGGTGGCCCTGGCGACCAGCCTGCTGGCGTCGTGCGGGGGGCTCCACGGCCTGCTGCGCGTGAGCCGCGACGAACTGCTGCGCATCAAGGGGCTCGGCGAGGCCCGCTCGGCCCAGGTGCTGGCCGCCGTCGAAATCGGCCGGCGCGTGATGGCCAGCCGGCCGCAGGACCGGCGGCAGGTCCTGTCGCCCGCCGACGCCGCCGAGATCCTGATGCCGGAGTTCAGCGCCCGGGCCGTCGAGCAGTTCGGCGTCCTGCTGCTCGACACGCGTCACCGGGTCATCCGGGCCACGGTCCTGAGCATCGGGTCGCTCGACGGCGCCGCCGCGCAGCCGCGGGAGGTCTTCCGGCAGGCGGTGATGGCGTCGGCCGCGGCGATGGTGCTGTTTCACAACCACCCGTCGGGCGACCCTCAGCCGAGCCGCGAGGACGTGGAACTGACGCGCCGGGTGGCCGCGGCCGGCGTGCTGATGGGGATCGGCGTCATCGACCACCTCGTGCTCGGCGACGGGCGCTACTGCAGCCTGAAAGAGTCAGGGTACCTGTAGACATGGGAACGATTCTCTACTTCGACTGCTTCGCCGGCGCGTCCGGCGACATGGTGATCGGCGCGCTCATCGACGCGGGGCTCCCGCTGGCCGACCTCCAGGCCGCGCTCGGCAGCCTCATGATTCCCGGCTACCGCCTGACGGCCGACCGCGTGGCCCGAGCCGGCGTGTCGGCCGTCAAGTTCCGCCTCCACGAGGACGCGGCCGCGGGGCCGCGCGGCGACGGCCCGGGCCACGATCACCCGCACCGGCATGGCGAGGCTCACGGCCATGACCACGGGTCCGCGCAGGCTCACGGGCACGCGCGCGGCCACGGGCACGAGCACGAACACGGTCACGACGAGGCGGAGGCGCACGCCCACGGCGAGCACCGCACGCTCGCCGAGATCCTGGCGCTCATCGAGCAGTCCTCGCTCTCCGCGCGGGGGCGCGAGAAGGCGGCCGCGCTGTTCAGGCGCCTGGCCGAGGCCGAGGCGGCCATCCACCAGATGCCGGTCGAACGGG
This sequence comes from Acidobacteriota bacterium, assembly GCA_021779795.1. GTDB lineage: Bacteria > Acidobacteriota > Vicinamibacteria > Vicinamibacterales > Fen-181 > FEN-299. The sequence goes on from JAJXZZ010000014.1 coordinate 15,246, forward strand.
TGCACCTGCACGAGGTCGGCGCCCTCGATTCGATCGTGGACATCGTCGGGGCGGTCTTCGGCCTCGAGTGGTTCGGCGCCGACCGCATCCTGTCCTCTCCGCTCAACGTCGGCGGCGGCACGGTGCGCTCGGCCCACGGCGTCTTCCCGGTGCCGGCGCCGGCCACGCTGCGGCTGCTCGAGGGCGCGCCGATCTACTCGAGCGGCGTGCGGATGGAGACGGTGACGCCGACCGGGGCGCTGCTCGTCACCGGGCACGCGAGCGGCTACGGGCCGCTGCCGGCGATGACCGTGTCGCGCGTCGGCTACGGCGCGGGCGACCGCGAGGTCGAGGGGACGCCCAACGCGCTGCGTGTCGTCGTCGGGGACGACGGGGCCGGCGCCGCGGGACGCCGGGTGGTCGTGATCGAGTGCGAGATCGACGACATGAACCCGCAGATCTTCGGCCCGCTGATGGACCGGCTCTACGCCGCGGGCGCGCTCGAGGTGTTCTACACGGCGGTGCAGATGAAGAAGAACCGCCCGGGCACGCTGCTGACCGTCGTCGCCGCGCCCGGACGGCGCGAGGATCTGGCCGGGATCGTCTTTCGCGAAACGACGACGATTGGGCTACGCTATCAGGAACTGGAGCGGGCCTGCCTGGAGCGCGAGACCGTCGTGGTCGAGACGCCGGTCGGGCCGGTTCGCTTCAAGGTGGCGCGGCGCGGCGCCGACCTGCTGAACGCGGCGCCCGAGTTCGACGACTGCGCGCGCCTGGCGGCCGAGCGATCGCTGCCGATCAAGCAGGTGCAGGCGCTCGCGGTCCAGGCCTACTGGCAGTCGCGCCGGCCGTAGCGCATCATCCCGGAGTCGCACGCACGCCTATGTCGCGCTTCTACCTGACCACCGCCATCGACTACGTCAACAGCCGCCCCCACCTCGGGACGGCCTACGAGAAGATCACGGCCGACGTGATCGCCCGGCACAAGCGCCTGTGCGGCGTCGAGACCCGCTTCGTGATGGGCAACGACGAGCACTCGCAGAACGTGTACCGCCGCGCCCGCGAGCGCGGCCTCGACCCCGAGGTCTACTGCAACCAGATGGAGCGCGAGTTCCGCGACGTGTGGTCGCGGCTCGAGATCTCGTTCGACGACTTCATCCGCACGACCGAGGAGCGCCACCGGGTCGGCGTGAGCACGATGGTGCAGCGGATCGCCGATCGGGGCGACCTCTACGACGCGTACTACGAGGGTCCCTACTGCGTGTCGTGCGAGGCCTTCAAGCCCGAGAAGGATCTCGTGGACGGCCTGTGCCCGGTGCACGGGACGACGCCCGAGTGGATCAAGGAGAAGAACCACTTCTTCCGCCTCTCGCGCTACCGCGACGCGCTGCTCGCGCACTTCGAGGCGCACCCCGAGTTCGTCCAGCCCGACGTGCGCCGCAACGAGATCCTGCGGCTGCTCGAGGGGGGGCTCGAGGACATCTCGATCAGCCGCGCGGGACAGCTGTGGGGCGTTCCGCTGCCGTTCGACCCGTCGAGCGTGGTGTACGTCTGGTTCGACGCGCTCATCAACTACGCGTCCGCCGTCGGGTACGGGCGCGACCAGGCCGAGTTCGAGCGCTGGTGGCCGGCCGACCTGCACGTCATCGGCAAGGACATCACCCGGTTCCACTGCGTCATCTGGCCGGCGATGCTCATGAGCGCGGGGCTGCCGCTGCCGAAGCAGGTGTTCGGCCACGGCTTCGTGACCTTCAAG
>JAJXZZ010000321.1 GCA_021779795.1 Acidobacteriota bacterium
CAGCTCCTTGCGCTGCTCGGCGTAGACCTCGCGGTCGCCCTGCGTGGGCGCGCCGTCGCCTTCGACCACCCACGTCATCAGCGGGCTCAGGCGCGAGTACAACTTGGTCCCGCCGCGCTGCGCGAGAATGTCGTAGACGACCGTGGCCTTCGGGTTCTGCATGTCGCCTTCGAGGGCCTCGCACTTCGCGGCCAGGTCCAGCACCGCCTTGACCAGCGGCGCCGCCTTCGCGTCGCCCTCGAGCAGCGCGGCGCGCTCGTGCGCCTGCTTCTCGAGCGACTGCAGGCGCACGACGATCGCCGACAGGCGCGAGATGTCGTCGCGAATGGCGAGCGCCATGTCCACCTGCGCCGCCAGGTCGGCCGTCGGCACCGTCACCCGCGGATCCTGCCGCACGACGAGCGGCGTCGACTCGGACCGGCCGTCAACCGCGATCTTCACCGTGTAGGTCCCGGGCAGCACCATCGGCCCGGTCTTCGGGTCGCCGTTGTCGAGCTTCGCGCCCGGGACGAGCGTCGCCCCCTCCCACCTCAGGTTCCAGACGGCGCGGCGCACGCCCGGCTCCTTCGACAGGTCGGGCTTGCGCGGATCGCTCTCGGCCTCCTCGGCCTCCCACTCGTAGCTGCCGTCGAGCACCTTGGGCTTCGACGTCAGCGTGCGCACCAGCGTCCCCTTGGCGTCGAGGATCTCGATCGCCACGTCCCCCCTGGGCTTCGACTTCAGGTAGTAGTGGATGGCCGCGCCCTGCGGCGGGTTCTGCGCCGCGCCGGGCTCGCCGCCCTGCTTGAAGTACCGCCACTCGATCGTCTCGGGAACCGGGAACAGGTGCAGGTCCTTCGCCGTCACGCGCGGGCCGAGATCGCGCACGGCCACGAGGTCGTCGAGGATCCAGAACGAGCGCCCGTGCGTGGCGAGCACGAGGCTGTCGCCCTTGACCACGAGGTCGTGGACGGCGACGGTCGGCAGGTTGAGCTGCAGCGGCTGCCAGGTCGCGCCGTCGTCGTGCGACATCATCACCCCGCGCTCGGTGCCCAGGTACAGCAGCCCCTTCCGGGCCGGGTCCTCGCGCACGGCGTGCAGGAAGACGTCCTGCGGCAGCGCCGCGTCGAGCCGCTTCCAGGTCCGCCCGAAGTCGGTCGTCTCGTAGAGGTACGGGCGCATGTCGTCGAGGCGATGGGCGTCCACGACGACGTAGGCCGTGCCCGCGTCGAACGGCGACGGCTCGATGACGCTGACCGTGCCCCACTCGGGCATGCCGGGCATCGCCGCGGTGACGTCCTTCCACGTCTTCCCGCCGTCGCGCGTGACGTGCACGAGGCCGTCGTCGCTGCCCGCCCAGATGAGGTCCTTCTGCTTCGGCGACTCCGCCACCGCGAAGATGGTGCAGTACGTCTCGACGCCGGTGTTGTCGCCGGTGATCGGGCCGCCCGCCCATCCCTCCTTCGACCTGTCGTTGCGGGTCAGGTCGGGGCTGATGATCGTCCACGTCGCGCCGTTGTCGGCCGTGCGGAACAGCACGTTGGCCCCGTGGTAGAGCACGTGCGGGTCGTGCGGCGAGAGCGCGATCGGCGCCGTCCACTGGAACCGGTAGCGCATGTCCACGCCGCCGTGCCCCGACGGGTTCTCGGGCCAGGCGCTGATGTTCCGGGCCTGCCGGGTCCGCGAGTCGAAGGCCGAGATGTAGCCGAGGTACTCGCCGGCGTACACGATGTTCGGGTCGGCCGGGCTGAAGGCCGTGTAGCCCGCCTCGCCGCCGCCGACGTCGTACCAGTCGCTGGGCAGCAGGCCGGCGCGGTTCAGGCTGTTGCTCGGCGCGGCGGCCGTCCCGACGTCCTGCTGGGCGCCCGAGAGGTGGAAGGGCACGCGGGTGTCCACGGCCACGTGGTAGAACTGGCCGAGCGGCAGCAGCGGCGTGAACCAGGTGGCGCCGCCGTCCACGGTGATGTCGATCCCGCCGTCGTTGCCCACGATCATGCGCCGCGTGTCCTTCGGGTCGATCCACATGTCGTGGTAGTCGCCGTGGTGCGGCCCCTTGGTGGCCACGACGGTCTTCCCGCCGTCGATCGTCTTCAGCAGCGACACCTGCGGGAACCAGGCGACGTCGGCGCGGGTCGGATCGACGGTGATCGTCGTGTAATACCAGGCCCGCTGGCGCAGCGCGTGGTGCCCGCTCACCCGCTCCCACGTCCCGCCGCCGTCGTCGGACCGGAACAACCCGCCGTGCTCGGCCTCGATGAGCGCGTAGACCCGGTTCCCGTCCGACGGCGCGACCGCCACGCCCACCTTGCCCCAGATCCCGTCCGGCAGCCCCTTGCCCCGCAGCTCGGTCCACGTGTCGCCCATGTCGCGCGAGACGTAGAGGCCGCTGCCCGGCCCGCCCGACACGAGGTCCCAGGGCATCCGCCGCGCCTGCCAGAACCCGGCGAACACCACGCGGGGATTCGACGGGTCGAAGGCGACGTCGGACGCGCCGGTGTCGCCGTCCTTCTTCAGCACCTGCCGCCAGGTCCGGCCGCCGTCGAGCGTGCGGTAGACGCCGCGCTCGGGGTTCGGGCCGAACGCCCGCCCCAGCACGGCGGCGAAGGCGATGTCCGGGTTGGAGGGGTGCACGATGACGGTGCCGATCTGGCCGCGCTCGGTCCAGACGTGCGTCCAGGTCCGGCCGGCGTCGGTGGACTTGTAGATCCCGTCCCCTTCCTGGACGTCGCCCCGGATGTTCGCCTCGCCGGTCCCGACGTAGACGACGTTCGGGTCGGAGGGCGCCACGGCGATCGACCCGGCCGTGGCGACGCGCTCGTGGTCGAAGATCGGCTTCCAGGTGGTGCCGCCGTCCACCGACTTCCACACGCCGCTGGCGGCCGTGGCGGCGTAGTAGGTCCGCGGGTCGCCCGGCACGCCGGCCACGCGGTCCACGCGTCCGCCCCGCGCGGGGCCGAGCGCGCGGTACTCGACGTCGCGAAGCTCGGGCACGCTCCGGGCCGCCTCGGCGGCCGGGTCGGCCTTGGCCGGCGGGGCCTGCGGCGATCCCGCCGCGGGCGCGGCCAGCGCCGCGAGGAGCAGGCTGACTGCCAGGGCCGACGTGAAACGGGTGCGGGCATCATCGACCATGCGGACGGGCCTCCAGGAATGGAAAGCCTCATCCTATCAGAGCGCGGGTCCGTCAGGACCGGCGCGGCGCGGCGCGCCTGGCGAGCACGCTGCCCGCCGCGAACCACCCGGTCACGTTCGCCAGCGTCCTGAACATGTCGGGGATCGTGTCGACGCCCATGAGCACGCCGATGCCCTCGACGGGGACGCCGGCCGCGGCGAGCACCGGCGTCATGGTGATGATGGCCCCGGCCGGGATGCCGGGAATCGTGAAGGACGTGGCCACCACCGTCACCACGACGGTCGCCATCTGCGCCGGCGACAGCGGCACGTCGTAGAGCCGGGCCACGAACAGGACGGCCACGACCTGCGCGATCGCCCCGCCGACGCGGAACACCGACGCCGCGAACGGCACGAAGAAGGCCGTCGTCTCCTCGGGCCAGCCGAGCTCGGCGCGCGCCCCCTCGATCGTCGCCGGCAGCGCCGCCAGCGACGACCGCGACGAGAACGCCACGGCCTGCGCCGGCCCCGCGGCCCGGGCGAACCGCGCCACGCTCACGCCCCCCCACCAGATGGCCGCCGGGTAGAGCACGACCAGGATGAAGGCGCCCGACACGAGCGACAGCAGGACGATGTAATAGGCCAGCGCGCCGGCCGCGGCGAGCCCCATCCGGGCGCCGAGCGGGACGGCCAGGGCGAAGACGCCGAACGGCGTGAGGCGGAGGATCCAGCCGACCAGCGCCAGCATCGCGTCCGACACGCCGTGGAAGAAGAGGACCACGACCCGGCGGCGCTCCGCCTCGACGGCCGTGAGGGCCAGGCCGAACGCCAGCGAGAAGACGACCAGCGGCAGGATGGCCCCGTCCACGGCGGCCTTGAGCGCGTTGATCGGCACCAGGTCCACCAGCCACTGCGACCAGGTCGGCAGCTGCCGCGCCGTCTCGGCCGCCGCGCGGCCCGCGCCCGCCGCGCCCGCGCGCAGGCCGGCCACGACG
>JAJXZZ010000322.1 GCA_021779795.1 Acidobacteriota bacterium
GCGGCGGAGCGGGCTTGGGCGCAGGCGGCGGCGGGGGCGGCGGCGGAGCCGTCTCCGGTGCCTTCTTGTGGCAGCCAGCCGCGCTCAGACCGAACGCGGCAACGGTACCGGCAATGACGACGAAGCGTATGAGACGTGTCATGGCAGCTCTCCTCGATCACCTCATCCCGAATGCGGCCTGGCGTGGGCAGGAACCACGGTGACGAAAGTCGGCCAGCCGTGAGCCGAACTCGTGCGGCAGGGCTTCAGATTAGCGATTTGAATTTGAGGTGTCAAACGAGCGGCAGCATCTCGTTGAGGCTGCCGGTGCGATAGCCTTGCAGGTCGAGGCTGACGTAGCGGTAGCCCGCCTCTTTCAGCCGTTCGACGATGGCCTGGCGCACCCCGTCCTCGAGCGCCCGGGCCATCTCGCCGGCCGGGAGTTCGAGCCGCGCGACCTCGCCGTGGTGGCGCACGCGGCACTGGGCGAAGCCGAGGGCGTGCAGCGCGTCCTCCGCCCGCTCGATCGTCCGGAGCTTCTCCAGCGTGACCTCGCTGCCGTACGGGATGCGGGAGGCGAGACAGGCCGAGGCCGGCAGATTCCAGGTGGGCAGGCCGAGGCGGCGCGACAACTCGCGGATCTCGGCCTTGGTCAGGCCGGCCTCGTCGAGCGGGCTCCGAACCCCGGCCTCGCGCGCGGCCTCGCGCCCGGGCCGGTAGTCGCCCCGGTCGTCGGCGTTGTTCCCGTCGACGACGGCGGCGAAGCCGCGCTCGCGCGCGACGGCGGCGAGCCGGCCGAACAGCTCCTGCTTGCAGTAGTAGCAGCGATTGGACGGGTTGGCCGTGTAATCGGGCGAGCTCATCTCGGCGGTGGCGACGAACTCGTGGCGGAAGCCGAACCGGCCGGCGAGCGCCACGGCGATCTCGCGGTGCCGGGCCGGGTAGCTCGGGCTGTCGGCCGTCACCGAGAGCGCGCGGTCACCCAGGACCTCGCCGGCCACGACGGCCAGGTAGGCGCTGTCGACGCCCCCGCTGAACGCCACGACGGCCGACCCGAGATCCCGGAGCAGCTGCCGCAGCGCCGCGTCCTTTTGTTCCAGCGCGCCCGCCCGAGCCTCCGCGTCGGCGCCCCGGGAATGCCGGCCGGTCACTCGTCCCAATCCTCTTCCTCGTCCTCTTCCTCGTCGGCGTCGTCTTCGTCCTCGTCGAGGTCGTCTTCGTCCTCGTCGTCGTCCGAGGCCACGTCGAACTCGATCGGGGTGACGCTCGTCACTTCGAGGTCCGTGCCGCACTCGGGGCAGCTGATGATGTCACCCTTGTCGACGTCGAACTCGTCGACGTCGATGTCGGCTTCACACTCGGGGCAAATGGCCATACCCCATCCTCCATGACGAGGTCGCCGGCGTCAAGACCGTCCTGGTCGCCCGCCGGACCGGCAGGCCCGGTCCGCGGGAGCCGCCGGACGCGGGAGCGGATCGTCGCGGCCACGCGACGCGTGTCGCACTCGCCGGGCCGGTCCGGCCGGCGGCCGGCGCCCCCGCCCGACGCCGGCCTAACGTCGGCTCTCCGCGCTTCCGATAAGAGAGATCGATGACCGCCGGAAGCCCTGCCACCAAAACCGTCCTCATCGCCGGCGATTCGTCGTTCGTGCGGGAGCGATTCCAGTCCGCCGTGCAGGAGGCGGGGCACCGGGCCGTCGTCGCCCGGAGCGCCGCCGAGATGCTCGGGCGGGTCCGCGCCAACCTCGAGGCGATCAACCTGCTCGTGCTCGACCTCCGGTTGTCCCAGGCGTCGGGAGTCGAGCTGGTGCGCGCGGTCCGCAGGCTCGACAACGGCCGCCTGCCGATCCTCGTCTTCAGCGGCACGATCACGAGCGCCGACGAGGTCCGCGAGCTGGCGGGGCTCGGCGTCGCCGGCTACGTGAACGAGTACAGCGCCGCGCAGCACATCCTCCCGTCGCTCGCGCCGCACCTGTTCCCGGACAATTTCAACCGGCGGTCGAGCCCGCGGGTGGTGCTCAGCATCCCGGTCGCCTACCGGTCCGGCGACACGGTCACGGCCGTGCTGTCGCTCAACATCGGCAAGGGGGGGCTGAGCGTCCGCACGATGAGCCCGCTGCCGGTGGGCTCGACGGCCCGCCTGCGCTTCGCCCTGCCCGGGGCGCCGGCCGAGGTCGAAGCCGACGCGAAGGTCACCTGGAGCGACCATCGCATCGGCATGGGGCTGCAGTTCGAGCGGGTCGAGGTCCCCGACCAGGCGTCGATCGACGAGTTCGTGGACGGGCACTTCTTCGCCGCCGGGGCCTGACGCCCCCTTCCGATCCGGCCCGCGTTTGCGTCCGGACGGGCCACCAGCTACATTTCTCCCATGGATGAGAGCACGCTCGACATCGCGGGGCGGCTCGCGGCCGTTCTGGCGCTCGTCTGCGTCAACGGGTTCTTCGTCGCCACCGAAATCGCCTTCATCACGGTGCGCCGGACGCGCATCGACCAACTGGTGGCCGAGGGCGACCACCGGGCGGCCCGGGTCCGCCACGTGATCGGGGACCCGGCCCGGCTGTTCGCCGCGATCCAGATCGGCAACACGATGGCGAGCCTGGCGCTCGGCTGGGTGGGCGAGCCCGCCGTCGCCCGGCTGATCTTCCCCCTGCTGGCCAACCTGCCGACGCGCTGGGCGCAGGCCGGGGCGCACGCCATCGCGGTGGTCCTCGCCTTTGCGCTGATCACGTCGCTGCTGGTCGTCTGCGGCGAGCTGGCGCCGAAGACGCTGGCGCTCCGCCACGCCGAGCGCACGTCGCTGCTGGTGGCGGCGCCGACCCGCCTGTTCATGATCGCGCTGTGGCCGTTCATCTCGCTGCTCAACGCGATCTCGGCGCGGATCGTCCACCTGCTCGGGGTCGAGCCGCAGAGCGCCCGCTCGCTCGTCCACTCGGAGGAGGAACTGAAGATGCTGGTCACGGCCAGCCAGGAAGCGGGCGTGCTCGAGGAGGACGAGGGAGAGATGCTGCACCGGGTGTTCGGCTTCGGCGATCTCACGGCCGAACAGGTGATGGTGCCGCGCACCGAGATGACCGGCATCCGCGCCGACGCCACGCTGGCGCAGGTCATCCAGTTCGTGTCGAAGCACCCCCACGCGTGGCTGCCCGTGTTCGGCGCCGACATCGACGACATCCGCGGCTTCCTGCACGTCGAGGACCTGTTCCCGGCGCTGGCCGGGCCGGCCGACCAGTTCAAGGTCACCGACTGCCTGCGCGAGGCGCTGACCGTGCCCGAAACGATGAAGGCCGACGACGTGCTCGAGGAGATGCGGCGGACCGGCACCCACCACGCGGTGGTGATCGACGAGTACGGCGGCACGGCCGGGCTGGTGACGTTCGAGGGGCTGATGGAGCGGATCGTCGGCGAGGTCGGCAGCGAGTTCAGCTCGGGCCGGACGAAGATCTCGGTGCTGCCCGGCGGCGCGGCGCTGGTCGACGGCCTCGCGCTGACGACGGACGTCAACACGGAGTTCGGCCTGCACATCGACGACGCGGTCTACACCACCGTCGGCGGCTTCGTGCTGGGCGAGCTGGGCCGGCGCGCCAGGCTCGGCGACCGGGTGGAGACCGAGGGGTGGACGTTCCGCGTCGAGGCGCTCGACGGCCTGCGTGTCGCCCGCGTCCACCTGTCCGCGGCGCCGAGGCAGCCCTGACCCGCACGCCCCGCGCGGGCATCCACCTCGGCCGCACGACGGCCAACCGGGGCCGTCGTGCGTCGATCTCAATGGAGGGCGCGGCGCGCCGCCCGGCCGGCCCGGGCTAGAGCGCGGCGATGGCGGCGTTCAGCCGGGCGTAGTCGGGCTCGTCGCCCGGGGTCGGCGTCACCTCGGCGTGCCGGATGACGCCCTGGGCGTCCACCAGGAAGACGGCGCGCCTGGCCACGCCCTTCAGCCCGACCAGGTCTTCGAGATACACGCCGTACGCCCTGATGACGTCCTTGTTGAAATCGCTGAGCAGCGGGAAGGTGAGGCCGTTCTGCTGGCCGAAGACCTTGAGCGTGAACGGCGTGTCCACGCTGATGCCGTACACCTGCGCGTTCGCGCGGTTCAG
>JAJXZZ010000323.1 GCA_021779795.1 Acidobacteriota bacterium
CCAGCCGCGCGCCGGACGGGAAGGCGCGAAGACAGGGGGAGAGCCGGCAGTGATCAGTCGTAGGGCGGGGCTTCAGCCCTGCCTGGAAGGCAGCCCTGAAGGGCCGCCCTACACTTCCCACTCCACCTCCCCCGTCCGCAGCGCGACGATGCCGTGGCGGGCGATCGGGTTGCCGGTCGTCCGCTCGAACGCCGCGCGGTACAGCGCCAGCTGCGGCGCGTGGTGCGAGAGCAGCGCCTCGCCGCGCGCCGCCGCGAGGTCGGTCTTGTAATCGACGATCGTCCAGCCCTGTTCGCCGCGGTAGAGCAGGTCGATGACGCCGTGCAGCACCGTCGGCACGCCGGCCGCCGGCAGCCCGGCGAACGCCTGGCCCGCGGGGATGCCCACGGCAAACGGCACCTCCACGCTGGCCTCCCCACCCGCCCGCGCCTCCTGCCAGAAGGCCGAGCGCCGCGTGCGCTCGACCAGCGCGAGCGCCGACGAGATGAACGGCGCCAGCTCGGGCGTCTCGACCACGAGCCAGCGCGCGAGGCGCTCGAGGTCGGCGGGCGTCGCGTCCGGCTGCCGCATGGCGTGCTCGAGCAGGCCGTGAACCAGCGAGCCCCAGCCGGCGCCCGCCGCTTCCGAGACCGGCGTCAGCACGTCGCCCGTGGCCGCCTGCTCCTCTTCGTCCGGCTTGCCCTTCTGCGCGGCGAGCGCCGTGGTGACCGCGGTGACGGCCCAGGTGGCTTCGCGGGCGCCCGCGTGGCGCCGCACGCGCGCGCCGGCGGCCCGCGTCCGCTCCTTCAGCGACAGCGCCGCCTTTTGCGCTTGTGAAGGTGCCGCCGGCTCGGGCACCTTCAGCTCGGGCGCGGCGTTCAGCCCGGCGTCGAACAGGCTCCACGGCCCGTGCGACTTCGTGTTCTTCGCCCAGCGCGACACGACGAGCATCTCGCGCGCCCGCGTCGCCGCCACGTAGAGCAGGCGCCGCTCCTCGGCGTCCTGGTAGGCCTGCTCCTCCGCCGCGTGCTCGTTCCAGCCCTCTGGTTCGGCGATGACCTCGCTGGCGTGCTCGCCGATCTCCCGGCTCACGGTCAGGTAGCCGCGCGCCCCGTTGCCGTCGCGCACGATGCGGACGTGCACGTCGTGCCTGACGCCGCCCATGGGGTCCGCCAGGAAGACGACGGTCGCCTCGAGCCCCTTCGCCTTGTGGAGGTTCATCACGCGGACGACGTCCCGCCGCCCCGGTTCGAGCGGCACCGACTCGATGTCGGACGACGCGGCCGCGGCGTCGAGCGCGGCCACCGCGTCGGCCAGGCTCCCGCCTTCCTCCGCCGCTTCGCGGACCAGGTCCACGGCGTGCAGCAGGTCGCCCGCGGCGGCGCCGCCCGCCCCGGCGGTGACGGCCAGCGCGAGCAGGCCGCTGTCCTCGAGGATCTGCTCCACGGCCGACGGGAGCGGCAGCGTGCGCGCCAGCCGCAGGCAGCCCGCTAGGCGATCGAGCGCCTGCGCGACCGCCGACGCCGGCCCGGCGTCCGTCGCGCGCCGGCCCGGGAGCCTGAAGCGCCCGCCTTCCCGGCGGTGCTCGAACAGCTGCGCGTCGCTGACGCCGAACATCGGGCCGCGCAGGACGCCGACGATGGCCGCCTCGTCGGCCGGGTCGCCGAGCGTGCGGAGAAGCTCGATGAGCGCCCGGACCACCGCCTGCGCGCCGAACGCGCCGGCGCCGCTGACCTCCACCGGAATCTCGAGCGCCTGCAGCGCCGCGGCGTAGACGGCGAGCTGGGCCTTCTTGCGCGTCAGGACCAGGAAGTCGTCCCACGAGGCGCGCCCTTCGTCCACCTCGGACCGGATGTACCGCGCGATCGCGTCGGCGCTCGCGGCCGGCAGCGCCGGCCGCGGCACCTCTTCCGGGATCGTGAGCGTGCGGAGCCCGCGCTCGCCGCGCGGCCATGTACGCCGCGGCGTCCACGCGGGGTCGGGATCGAGCCGCCCGAAGGCCGCCTGCTGCGGGGTGGCCGCTTCGGGCAGCAGGTCCTCGAACGTGTCGTTGTTCCACTCGCACAGCTCGGGCCTCGCCCGGAACGACGTGGTCAGCGACAGCACGCGCCCGCCGGTCTTCTCGATCACCTGGCGCACGCGGTTGTACGTGTCGATGTCGGCGCGCCTGAACCGGTAGATCGACTGCTTCGGGTCGCCGACGACGAACAGGGCGCCGGGGCGGAGCGGCAGGGCGAACGGATCGACCGGTTGGCCGGGCTGCGGCGGAACCTGGCTCTCGTCGGCCGCCAGCAGCAGCATCACCTCGGCCTGGATCGGGTCGGTGTCCTGGAACTCGTCCACCAGCAGCCAGCGGTACTTGCGCTGCAGGGCGGCCCGGACGCCCGCGTTCCCGCGCAGCAGTTCCGCGGCGAGCGACAGCAGGTCGCCGTAGTTGAGCGACAGGCTCCGCCGCCGCGCCTCGCGCGCCGACTCCCGCGCGCCGGCCAGCAGCGTCATCGCCAGGCGGTACACGTAGCGGCGCCAGTCGGCGAGGAACGGCGCGACGACGTCGGCGCCGAACGCGCCGACCAGGTCGTCCACCTTCTCCCGGATCGCACGTCCGGCTTCGCGTCCCTCCGCCCACCAGCACATGGTCACGCCGGGCGGCGACTGCCAGCAGCGGAGCGCGGCCGCCAGGTCGGCGGGCCTCCCGCCCGTCGCCGCGCGCAGCAGGCGCCGGAACTTCTTCTCCCGCTCGAGCGTCTTGCACTTGGCGTCGGGCGAGACGTCGTTCGGCATGAGCGCCGTGAGCTTTCGGTGGAACGCGTCCGCCGCGCGCTTGGCGCGGGCGGTGTCGGGCATCGGCGCCGACCCGGGCGGGAATTCCACTTCGTCGAACGTGCAGACCCGCTCGAACGCCTGGTCGAGGTCCTTCTCGGCCACGCCCGCCTGCTGCAGGCCGAGCAGGAGCGGCGAGTCCTCGGCGCGCAGCCGCGACAGGTAGTCGCGCCACGCCCGCTGCCTGAGCCCGGCATCCTCCAGCTCGTCGGCCTCGGTGAAGCCGGGGGCGACGTTCGCCTCGACGGGCCGCTCGCGCAGCAGGTGGGCGCAGAAGGCGTGGATCGTGCCGGCGAACAGGTGCTCGAGGCTGCCGAGCGCCGTCTCGATGCGGGCGCGCTCCTCGGGCGAGGCGCCGGCCAGGCGTCTTTCGAGCGCCATCTGGAACCGGCCCCTCAGCTCGGCGGCCGCCTTGCGCGTGAACGTGACGGCGGCCATCTCCTCGACGACGTACTGGCCCGAAACGATGCCGGCGGCCATGCGGCCGGCCAGGCTGTGCGTCTTGCCGGACCCGGCGCCGGCCTCGACCAGGATGTTGAGATCCAGCCGCCGTTGGATCGCCTGCCTGGCGTCGGCGTCGGCAAGGCGGGACGAGGGCGTCCTACTCATGGGTCTTCAGCCTCCGGTAGGCCCCGAGGCTCGCGTTCGCCTCGCTGGCGATCTTGGCCGCGGCCTGCCTGCCCGACCCGGCGCAGGCCCTGGTGAAGTCGCAGTAGCGGCACTCGAACTCGTCGCCGCCGGCGACGAACGCGCCGTCCGCGATGACGTCGAACAGGTCGGCCAGCACGGCGACGATCGCGGCGCGCGACGGGGGAGGGATCGACGCGCGCTCGCCGCCGCCGCGCGCCGAGGGGAACTCGTAGGTGCCCCGCGAGACGCGCGCCTTCGGATCGGCCTTCCGGAGCAGGCCCGCGGCGGCCAGGCCGTAGAGCGCGTGCTGCAGCATCGCGCCGCCGCGGAACGTCCCCCGCCACTTGTCGCGGTAGTAGCTGCCCGTCTTGTAGTCGATCACCTCGTAGGTCCCGTCGCCCAGCCGCTGGATCCGGTCGATGATCCCGCGGACGAGCACCGCCTGGCCGCCGCCGAGCGAGAGCGCCATCGGGTCTGGGCTCGCGAGGGGCTCCTTGTCGCCGGGCTCGCGGCCGAACGACACCTCGAAGGCCACCGGCTCGCCGGCCAGGCGCTCGGCCTCGAACTCGAGGAACAGTTCGACGTCGCGGACGAAGCTCGCGCGCTCGCGGTCGAAGACGAGGTCCGAAGGC
>JAJXZZ010000324.1 GCA_021779795.1 Acidobacteriota bacterium
GTCCGACGCCACCTTCGTCAGCGCCGCCGTCAAGGTCGTCTTCCCGTGGTCGATGTGCCCGATCGTCCCGACGTTCACGTGCGGCTTCGTGCGGTCGAATTTCTCTTTTGCCATGGCAGTGCGTCTCCGATCAACGGCCCTGGATGCGAGCGACCACCTCGTCGCTCACGTTCTGGGGGGCCTGCTCGTATCGTTCGAAATGCATCGTGTAGGTGGCCCGCCCCTGGGTGCGGGACCGGAGGTCGGTGGCGTAGCCGAACATCTCCGACAGCGGCACGCGGGCGTTGACGATCTGCGTCCCGCCCCGCGCTTCCATCGAGACGATGCGGCCGCGGCGGGCGCTCAGGTCGCCCATGATGTCGCCCATGTACTCCTCGGGCACCACCACTTCGACCTTCATCACCGGCTCGAGCAGGACCGGGCCCGCGTGCCGGGCCGCCTCCTTGAAGGCCATCGACCCGGCAATCTTGAACGCCATCTCCGACGAATCGACCTCGTGGAACGACCCGTCGTAGAGCGTGATCGCGACGTCATCGACCGGGTAGCCCGCCAGCACGCCGCTCGAGAGCGCCTCGCGGATGCCCTCCTCGACCGGCTTGATGAACTCGCGGGGGATGGCGCCGCCGACGATCTCGTTCTTGAACTCGAACCCTTCGCCTGGCTTGCGCGGCGCGAGGCGGATCTTGACGTGGCCGTACTGGCCGTGGCCGCCGGTCTGGCGGACGTACCGGCCCTCGGCCTGCGCCGGCTGCGTGAGGGTCTCCTTGTAGGCGACCTGCGGGCGGCCCACGCTGGCCTCGACGCCGAACTCGCGCTTCAGGCGGTCGACGATGATCTCGAGGTGCAGCTCGCCCATGCCGCGGATGACCACCTGGCCGGTGTCGGCGTCGGTCTGCACGCGGAAGGTCGGGTCCTCGGCCTGGAGCTTGCCGAGCCCCTGGCCGAGCTTCTCCTGGTCGGCCTTGGTGCGCGGCTCGATCGCCAGCGTGATGACCGGCTCGGGGAAGACCATCGACTCGAGGACGACCGGGTGCTTCTCCTCGCAGATCGTGTCGCCGGTGGTCACGCTGCGCAGGCCGACGGCGGCGGCGATGTCGCCGGCGTAGATCTCCTTGATCTCCTCGCGCTTGTTGGCGTGCATCTTGAGGAGACGGCCGACGCGCTCGGTCCTGCCCTTGGTGGCGTTGTAGACCATCGAGCCCGACGACATCACGCCCGAGTAGACGCGGATGAAGGCGAGCTGGCCGACGAACGGGTCGGTCATGATCTTGAAGGCCAGGGCCGAGAACGGGGCGCTGTCGGAGGCGGGCCGCTCGACCTGCGTCTCCTCGGCCTTCCGCGGGTCGATCCCGATGACGGGCGGGATGTCGACCGGCGAGGGCAGGAAGTCGACGACGGCGTCGAGCAGCGGCTGGACCCCCTTGTTCTTGAAGGCCGAGCCGCAGATGACCGGCACGAACGGGCGCTTCTCGTGGCGGACCGAGCGGACCGCGCGGCGGCGCAGGGCGGCGCGCAGCTCGTCGTCGGTGATCACCTCGCCGGCCACGTACTTCTCGAGCAGCGCGTCGTCGGCCTCGGTGGCCTTCTCGACGAGGATCTCGCGGTAGTGGCGGGCCTCGTCGAGGAGGTCGGCCGGGATCTCGTCCACGACGTACTCGGCGCCGAGCGTCTCGTCCTTGTAGCGGATGGCGCGCATCCCGATGAGGTCCACGACGCCGGCGAAGCGGTCCTCGGAGCCGATCGGCAGCTGGATGGCCACCGGGTTGGCCTGCAGCTTCCGCTCGATCTGCTCCAGCGTCCCGCGGAAGTCGGCGCCGACGCGGTCCATCTTGTTGACGAAGCAGATCCGGGGGACCCGGTACTTGTCCGCCTGGCGCCAAACCGTCTCCGACTGCGGCTCCACGCCCGAGACCGCGTCGAAGACCGCCACGGCGCCGTCGAGGACGCGCAGCGAGCGCTCCACCTCGGCCGTGAAGTCGACGTGGCCCGGGGTGTCGATGATGTTGATCCGGTGGTCGCGCCAGAGGCAGGTCGTGGCGGCGGAGGTGATCGTGATCCCCCGCTCCTGCTCCTGCTCCATCCAGTCCATGACCGCCGTGCCCTCGTGGACCTCACCAATCTTGTACGTGATCCCGGTGTAGAACAGGATCCGTTCCGTGGTGGTGGTCTTCCCGGCATCGATGTGGGCCATGATGCCGATGTTCCGAGTGCGATCGAGCGGGACTGAACGGGGCATTTTGGGAACTGACGCTCTCTGGCTCTAGGCTCTAGACTCTCGGCTCCTGGCGGCGTCCGGCTTCAGGCCTCGTCGGGTCGGCGCCGAGAGCCCAGAGTCCAGAGCCGGGAGTCGCACGGGTTACCAGCGATAGTGCGCGAACGCCTTGTTGGCCTCGGCCATCCGGTGCGTGTCCTCGCGCTTCTTGACCGCGCCGCCACGCAGGTTGGCCGCATCCATCAGCTCGTTGGCGAGCTTCTCTTCCATCGTCTTGCCGTCGCCGCGCGAGCGGGCGTAGCCGACCAGCCAGCGGATGCTGAGCGACAGGCGCCGGTTGGGGTTGACCTCGATCGGCACCTGGTAGTTGGAGCCGCCCACGCGCCGCGACTTCACCTCGAGGCTCGGCTTGACGTTGTCGACCGCCTTCTTGAACACCTTCAGGGGGTCGTCGCCCGTGCGCTCCTTGATGATGTCGAAGCTGCGGTAGAGGATCTGCTCGGCCGTGCTCCGCTTGCCCGCGCTCATGACGGTGTTGACGAACTTGGTCACCAGCGCGCTGTTGTAAACGGGATCCGGCGCGACTTCCCGCTTGGCAATCTCTCGTCTGCGTGGCATATGGCTCTCTTACGCTATCAAGCGGAGGGCGGAGGACGGAGGGCGGAGGGCGGCTCCTGACCGCCTCCTGCCTCCCGCCTCCCGCCTTCCGGGATTCCTACGCCTTCGGCCGCTTGGCCCCGTACTTCGACCGGCCCTGCTTTCGGCCCTGGACGCCGACGGCGTCGAGCGTGCCGCGCACGACGTGGTAGCGCACCCCCGGCAGGTCCTTGACGCGGCCGCCGCGGATGAGCACCAGCGAGTGCTCCTGCAGGTTGTGCCCGACGCCCGGGATGTAGGTGGTGACCTCGATCCCGTTGGTCAGCCGGACGCGGGCCACCTTGCGGAGGGCCGAGTTCGGCTTCTTGGGCGTCTGGGTGAACACGCGCACGCAGACCCCGCGCTTCTGCGGGTTGTCCTGCAGAGCCGGGCTCTTGGTCTTCACCGCGATCTGCGCGCGTCCCTTGCGAACCAGTTGGCTGATAGTCGGCACGATCACTCCGTCCTCGGGGAAACGCCGCCCGCCTTCGCCGCGCCATCGGCGCGACTTCGGCGAGGCGCGCGGGCCGGCTGCCCGCGTTCCCCCAACGAGAACGGCCTCTCGCCAAAGCGGCGGAGCCGCGTCGGCGGATGGCCTTACGTTGTCCCGGGCCTAGAAGCGGCTGCCGGCGTTCTGCTGCCGGCGCTTGGCACCCGGGACGGTTACCCTATAGAAATTGTTTGACTCGCCTCAGGCTTCGCCGCCCCGGGGGCGGCCGGAACCTTGACTGGAAGGGGCGCACGGCACATCGCGTTCACTGCCCGTTGTCGCCCGCTTCGTGCGGTCCGCTCACTAGATAGGGTTTCCTAGTGGCGGAGAACCTGACGAATATAACATTCTCCGGCCGGCGATGCAAGGGGTGGGCCTCACGCCAGCCGGTCGGCAGCCGCCGCGGCCTCGAAGTCCCTCGCGGTGAGGCCCCCCTCGCTGTGCGTCGAGTAGGTCAGGGTCACGCGCGTGTACCGGACGACGATGTCCGGATGATGGTCCATGGCGTCGGCCACGGGCGCCAGCCGGTTCACGAACGCGATCGCGTCGGCAAAGCTCCCGAACGCGAACTCCTTCCGAATCTCGTCGCCGTCGAGCGCCCATCCCGGCAGGCGCCCCATCCGCTCCGCGACATCCGTGCGACTCAGCCTGGCCACAGCCGTCTCCTCTCCCGCGGCGTTCGAGTCGGGGCCCCCTCCCGGCGCCCCCTGGCGGGCGGCC
>JAJXZZ010000325.1 GCA_021779795.1 Acidobacteriota bacterium
GATCCTCCGGGCTCGCCGGCTCGTCGGCGAGCGCCTCGACGTAGCCGCGGATGGCCGTCAGCGGCGTGCGCAGCTCGTGCGAGACGTTGGCCACGAAGTCGCGCCGGACCTGGTCGGCGCGGCGCAGGTCGGTGATGTCGTGCAGGACCAGGACGGCGCCGGTGACCGAGGGGGCCGACACGGTGGCCGCGCGCGCGACGACCCGGCGCCCGGGGTTGCCGGCCGGCGACAGCTCGAGGTGCGCCGGCTGCCCGCCCGCCAGCGCCTCGGTCAGCAGGGCGGCGACGCCCGGGTGGCGGACGGTCTCGAGGTAGTGCCCGCCCACGCCGCCGTCGGCGAGGCCCAGCATGTCGCGCGCGGCCCGGTTGACCAGCTGCACCCGCCCCTGCGCGTTGACGACGATCACCCCCTCGACCATGCCGGACAGGATGGCGTCGGTGCGGGCGCGATCCTCGGCCAGCTCCGCCGCGCGCCGGGCCATCTCGTGGACCGTGTCGTCGAGCACGCGGGCGACGGTGCCGACTTCGTCCGGCTCGTCGTCGCGCAGCCGGCGCGAGAGGTCGCCCGAGGCGTAGCGTTTCGCCGCGTCGGCCACCGCCCGCAGCCGCCGGCCGAGCAGGGCCGAGGCGAACCAGGCGAGCCCCAGCGCCCCGAGCAGGGCCACGCCCAGCGCGACGAGTGTCATGTGCCGGACCGCCGCCACCTGCTGCTGGACCTCGGTCAGCGGAAGGGAGAGCCGCACGATGGCGACGCGGGGGTGGGCCACCGGCACCGCCACGTACAGCATGTCGATGCCGATCGTGCGGCTGTAGCGCCTCGACACGCCGAGGCCGCGGGCCCTGGCCTCCAGCACCTCGGGGCGCGTGCCGTGGTTCTCGAGCGTGGCCAGGGCCGACCCGGCGACCATCGAGTCGCCGACCACCGTGCCGTTGGCCGCGATGAGCGTGACGCGGGCCGGCAGCGTCCGGCCCAGCCGGACGGCCTCCGCCTCCAGCTCCTCCGGCGGGATGTTGCGCTCGCGCACGGCCAGGATGTCGGCCACCAGCCGCGCCTCGGAGACCAGCGACCGCTCGATGCGCCGCGAGGTCTGGCGCGAGAGCGACACCGAGACCAGCGTGGCCGCCAGCAGCAGCGAGGCCGCGGCGACGACGAAGATGGCGCCCGCGATCCTGGCGCGGAACCCGAGATGCATCATCCGCCCCCCCCGTCGGGCCGGCAGCCGGTAGCAGTCCGTGGTGAAAGTCCCGCCGGCATTCGGCCGACGCTGCATCCCGTCCGGCGGCGTTGCTCCTCCGTCGAATATTCCCCGATATTCTCGGTCGTCGCGCCTTGCCGGCCGGGCGCATCGTCGCCCTCGGTGCTGCGCCGCGACTTCCACCACGGGCTGCTACGCGTCCTCGTCGTCCGGGCCCCGGTCGGCGAGCTTGTATCCGAACTGCTTGACCGTGACCAGCAGGTCCACCAGCCGCGGGATCTTCTCGCGGAGGCGCCGGACGTGGACGTCCACGGTTCGTGTGCCGCCCGTGTACTGGTAGCCCCAGACCTCCGACAGCAGCCGGTCGCGCGACAGGACGCGCCCCGGGTGCAGCACGAAGTACTCGAGCAGCAGGAACTCCTTGGCCGTCAGCGTGACCTCGTGGCCGTCGGCCGTCACCACGTGCCGCTCGCGGTCGATGGCGATCCCCCCGAACGTCGCCGGCCCGGCCGCCTCGGCCCGCGCCCGGGCGGTCCGCCGGAGGAGCGCCGCGACGCGCGCCACCAGCTCCTTCGGGCTGAACGGCTTGATGACGTAGTCGTCGGCGCCGAGGTCGAGCCCCGCCACGCGGTCCGCCTCGGCCGCCCGGGCGGTGACGATGATGATGGGCAGCTCGGCGGTGGCCTCGTCGCGGCGGATCGCCTGGCAGACTTCCAGGCCGTGCAGGCCGGGCAGCATCAGGTCGAGCACGAGCAGGTCGGGCCGCTTCTGGCGGATGCGGGGCAGCACGTCCGCGCCGGACGCGAGCACGTCGGCCGTGTGCCCGGCCCGGACCACGTAGTGGCGGACCAGCTCGGCGATGTCGCGGTCGTCCTCGACGATCAGGATGTGGCTCACAGGCGCTCCGTTCGGCGTCGATCCTGTCAGCGCGCCCGCGCCGTGTCAACAGCCCGGCCGGCCCGTAACACGCATTTAACGGCGGCGACACAGCGTCGAAACGGCCGGTCCGTATGCTGGGCCGGATGGGGAGCGTCACCGGATGACCCGCGTGGTCACGCGCCTGGCCTCGAAGCTTCGGAGCGGCGACCTCTACGCGCACGCCTTCGCCATGCTGTTCGGCGGGGCGGTCGTGGGCCTGGCCGGCCTGCTCGCCTGGGAGCTGTGGCGGACCTCGGCGCTGGCGCGGCACGCCTTCGGGCTTCGCTTTCTGGTCACGCAGACGTGGGACCCGGTGGCGGGGCAGTTCGGCGCCCTGGCGTTCGTGTACGGCACCGTGATGACGTCGGCCATCGCCCTGCTCATCGCCGTGCCGCTCGGCGTCGGCGTGGCCATCTTCCTCGCCGAGCTGGCGCCGCCCCGGCTGTCGGCGTTCGCCAGCATGCTGCTCGAGCTGCTGGCCGCGGTGCCGAGCGTCATCTACGGCCTCATCGGCATCGCGGTGCTGGTGCCGGCGATGCGGCAGTACATCCAGCCGTTCCTGGAGACGGTGTTCCACGGGTTCCCCCTCTTCAGCGGCCCGACGTACGGGATCGGCCTGCTCACCGCGGGGATCATTCTCGCGGTCATGATCGTGCCGTTCATCGTGTCGGTCGGGCGGGAGGTGCTCCTGTCGGTGCCGCGCGAGCAGCGCGAGGCGGCGTTGGCGCTCGGCGCCACGCGGTGGGAGAGCACCTGGAAGGTGGTCCTGCCGTACGCTCGCCCCGGCCTCTACGGCGCGGTGTTCCTCGCCCTCGGGCGAGCGCTCGGCGAGACGATGGCCGTCACGATGGTCATCGGCAACCGGCCGGAGATTGCCGCCTCGCTCTTCGCGCCCGCCTACTCCATGGCGGCCGTGATCGCGAACGAGTTCTCCGAGGCCAGCCAGCCGCTCTACCTGCACGCCCTGATCGAGGTCGGGCTGGTGCTGTTCCTCCTGACGATGGTCGTCAACGCCGTGGCGCGCGGCCTCATCGCCGCCACCGAGGGCGGCGGGAGGGCGCGGTGAGCCTGCGGTCCCGGAACCGGCGGCGGCGGATCGTCAACGTGGTGATGCTCGGGCTGACGGCCGTCTTCACCGTCCTGAGCGTCTCGGTGCTGTTCTTCGTGCTCGGGTACCTCGTCGTGAAGGGCGGGAGCTCGGTGAACCTCGCGTTCTTCACGCAGTTGCCGAAGCCGACGGGGGAGACCGGGGGCGGCATGGCCAACGCGCTGGCCGGCAGCGCGAAGATGCTGGGCCTCGCCGCGGTGACCGGCCTGCCGCTCGGCCTGATGGCGGGCCTGTACCTCAGCGAGTTCTCCGGCCGCGCGGCAGGGCACGCCGTGCGCTACGCGGCCGACCTGCTGAACGGCATGCCGTCGATCGTCATCGGGATCTTCGTCTACACGCTCGTCGTCCTGCCGATGAAGCAGTTCTCGACGCTGGCCGGCGGCCTCGCGCTCGGCGTGATCATGATCCCGATCATGACGCGCGCGACCGAGGAGTTCCTGCGCGCGGTGCCGCGCCCGCTGCGCGACGCGTCGCTGGCGCTCGGCGCCTCGCGCACGACCACCATCGCCCGCGTCGTCCTGCCGGCCGCGAGCCGGGGCATCGTGACGGCAGCCATGCTCGGTCTGGCGCGGGTGGCGGGCGAGACGGCGCCGCTGCTGTTCACCTCGCTCAGCAACGCGTTCTGGAGCCCCGGCATCCTGCGCCCGTCCGCCTCGCTCCCGGTCATGATCTTCAACTACGCCATCTCGCCCTACGACGACTGGCACCGGCAGGCCTGGGCCGCGGGGCTGGTCCTGCTGACGCTCGTCCTGGCCGCGAACATCGGCGCCCGGCTGCTGCTCGGCCGGCGCCGCCGCGCCTGAGCCCGCGCGACGGCGGGCCCCGCCCCGGCC
>JAJXZZ010000326.1 GCA_021779795.1 Acidobacteriota bacterium
GCGGGTCGTACAGGAACACCGGCGCGTGAACGTCGGCCCGGTCCTTCTGCTCGAGCCGGGTGATGTCACGCAGGATGTAGAGCCCGCGGCCGTAGGTGGACACGACGACGTCGTGGTACTGCGGCTGCACCTCGATCCAGGTGACCGGCGCGGCCGGCAGCCCCTCGTTGAACTGCGTCCAGGTCCGCCCGTCGTCGAGCGAGTAGAAGAAAGCGTGGCCCGTGCCGGCGAACAGCATCCCCTTGCGGTTCGGGTTCTCGGCCACCGACATCACGTACGACAGCGGGTGCCCCTTGGGGAGGCCGTCGCTGATTCGCGTCCACGTGCGGCCGTAGTCGGCCGTCTTGTAGATGAACGGGTCGCGGTTCTCCATCAGGTGATAGTCGATCGCCACGTACGCCGTGCCGGCGTCGAAGGGTGACGGCTCGATCTTCCGCACCGTGCCCCACGGCGCCAGCCCCTGGATGTTCTTCGACACGTTGGTCCAGGTGGCGCCGCCGTCGCGCGTGTTCCAGATCAGCCCGTCGTTGGTGCCGGCCCAGATGAGGCCCTTCTCGATCTTCGACGGCGCGATCGCGAACACCACCTCGCCGTAGAACTGGCCGAGGTTGTCGCCGACGATGCCGCCCGACGAGACGATGCGGCTCGGGTCGTTGGTCGAGAGGTCGGGGCTGACGACCTGCCACGTCTGCCCTTCGTCGCTGCTCTTGAAGATCACCTGGCAGCCGTAGTAGACCGTCTCCTTGTCGAACGGGTCGAAGGCGAGCGGCGGCGTCCAGTGGCAGCGGTACTTCAGCGTGTCCGGCGGCGAGTCGAGCGTGTGGAACCAGGGGCTCACCGATCGCGCCGCGCCGACCGTGTTGTCGAACCGCGTCACCTCGTCGCCGTAGCACGAGGCCCACACGACATTCGGGTTGCCCGGCACGGGGATGGTGAATCCCGACTCGCAGCCGCCGAGGCCGGCCTGCCACGGGACGGGCGCCGGGCCGCGCCCGTAGTAGCCGCCGCCGCCGAAGCCGCCGGGCCGCAGCCCTTCGGCCGCCCGGTACGACGGCACGTTGGGCACCGGCACGGGCGAGGTGCTCGGCCCGCGCATCGTCCCGTCGTCCTGGCGGTTCGAGTAGACCCAGTAGGGCACCTGCCGGTCCACCGCCACGTGGTACATCTGGCCGATCGGCAGCGTGATCACCTCGTTCGTCTTCGCGTGGTCGCGCGTGATCGTCATCCCGGCGTCGTCGGTCACCGCGAAGCGGTTGCCGTCGTTCGGGTCGATCCAGATGTCGTGGCAGTCGCCGCACCGCACCGTGTTGGGCGGGAAGGTGAGGCCGCCGTCGGTCGAGACGTGGAAGCTGCTGTTGGCGATGAGGACCTCGTCGGGGTTCGACGGATTGACGGCGACGCGGATGTAGTAGCCGGCGCGCCCGATGAGGCGCCGATCCCAGCTCACCACCTTCCACGTGTCGCCGCCGTCGTCGGACCGCCAGAGCGAGCCCTGGTTGGGCGTCTGGATCAGGGCGAACATCCGCCGCCCGTTCGAGGGGGCGATCGCCACGTCGATCTTGCCGACCGGCGAGGTCGGCAGGCCGTGGCCCTCGAGGTGCTGCCAGGTGGCGCCGCCGTCCTTCGAGCGGTAGACGCCGCTGCCGGGGCCGCCGCTGAACATCGCCCAGGTGTGCATCTCGACCTGCCACATGCCGGCCAGGAGCACGTTCGGGTCCTTCGGGTCGAGGGAGAGGCCCGAGCAGCCGGTGTTCGGATCGACGAACAGCACGCGCTGCCAGCTCTTGCCGCCGTCGGTCGTGCGGAAGACGCCGCGCTCCTGCTGCGGGCCGGTCGTGCGGCCGAGGGCGCAGGCGTAGACGATGTCGGGGTTCGACGGGTGGACCAGGATCCGCCCGATGCGGCCGGTCTCGTGCAGCCCGACGTTGGTCCAGGTCCGGCCGGCGTCGGTGGACTTGTAGATGCCGTCGCCCATCACGTCGGCGTCGCGGATGGCCCACGCCTCGCCCGTGCCGGCCCACACGATGTTCGGGTTCGACGGCGTCACGGCCAGCGCGCCGATCGCCTGCACCGGCTCGGCGTCGAAGACCGGCGCAAACGTCTTGCCGCCGTCGGTGGTCTTCCAGACGCCGCCCGAGGCGGCGCCGGCGTAGTAGACGTTGTCGTCGCCGGGGACGCCGGCGACCGACGCGATGCGGCCCGCGCTCGGCGGGCCGACGTACTGGAAGCGAAGCGATTCGGGGGGCAGGTTGGTGGATGGGCCGGCACCCGGCCGCTGGGCATCCACCGCGACCGCGGCAGACACGACGAGCAGCGCCAGCAGGCACGCCTGGCAGAGCCTTCGGATCTCGAGACGCATGAGCTGTGACCTCCGGTCTGGGGAGTATAGATCGAGCGGGGAAAGGGGGCACCGGCGATCGTGCGATCGTGCGATCGTGCGACCTTGCGATCTTGCGAACTGGCGAACTGGCGAACTGGCGAGCCGGGCTGAAGGCTGTGGGCCGGGAGTCGATGAGGTAAGATCGCCGGCAGGATGTGGAAGCGAGCGAGGCGCGCCCGGTCGGCTGCGCCGAGGTCACGGGCGCGGCGGATCGCGATTCGGGCGGCCCAGGCCGTCGGCATCTTCGTCGCGGCGTCGCTCGTGGCCACGGTGCTCCTGCGCTTCATCCCGCCCGTGACCTCCGCGGTCATGGTGGAGCGGCGGATCGACGCGCTCGTGCACGGCCGCCGCTACCACGTGGACTACCGGTGGGTGCCCTGGACGCGCATCTCGCCGCGCGCGGCGCTCGCCGTCATCTCGGCCGAGGATCAGAACTTCGCCACGCACTGGGGCTTCGACGTCGGGTCGATCGAGAAGGCGATCAATGCCCACGAGCACGGGCAGCGGCTCCGCGGCGCGAGCACGATCTCGCAGCAGGTGGCCAAGAACCTGTTCCTCTGGACGGGCCGCAGCTACGTCCGCAAGGCGCTCGAGGCGTACTTCACCGTCCTCATCGAGCTGACCTGGTCGAAGCGGCGCATCCTCGAGGTCTACCTGAACATCGTCGAGCTGGGCGACGGCGTGTTCGGCGTCCAGGCGGCCAGCGAGCGCTTCTTCCACAAGCCCGCTTCGCGCCTGACCACCGGCGAGGCGGCGCTGCTGGCGGCCGTGCTGCCCAACCCGATCCGCTTCCGCGTCAACCGCCCCTCCGCTTACGTCCTCGAACGCCGCGACTGGATCGTCCAGCAGATGTACCAGCTCGGCGGCACGGGGTACATCAAGCGGTTCTAAGGGAGGCTCACCGCGGCTTCCGGCCGGCGGCCGCGACAAGGGAGTGCTACCAGCCGTCCCCTCCCCGTGAGAGAATCGGCCCATCGGTCACGCGTGACGTTCCGGAGGGTTCCCGATGCACACCACCCGTTTCACGATCCAGCTCGCGGGCCTGGCGCCCGCGTTCGCCTGCCTGCTGCTGCTCGCCTTCGCCGTGACGGCGGGAGCCGCGTCGCCGGCCGCCACGCTCGACCCGGCCGCCCGCGCGCGCGTCGAAGCGCTCGTCAAGGCCAGCGGGGCCGACGTGGCCGTCGCCTTCCGCACGCTGGACGGGCGCGAGGAGTGGCTCCTGCGCGCCGACGAGTCGTTCCACGCCGCCTCGACGATGAAGATCCCGGTCATGATCGAGCTGTTCAAGGAAGCGGCCGCGGGCCGCCTGTCGCTCGACCAGCCGGTGACCGTCGTCAACGAGTTCAAGAGCCTCGCCGACGGCAGCCCGTACTCGCTGGGCGCCGACACCGACTCGGAGGCCGCGCTCTACAAGGCGGTCGGCCAGACGCGCACGTACCGCGAGCTGTGCCACCTGATGATTGCCGTCAGCTCGAACCTCGCGACCAACAACCTGATCGACCGCCTCGGCGTCGCGAAAATCCAGGCCACGACGGACGCGCTCGGCGCCGGCGGGATGCTGGTGCGCCGGGGCGTCGAGGACGACGCCGCCTTCCGGGCGGGGCTGAACAACACGACGACCGCGCGCGCGCTGCTCGTGCTGCTCGACGCGATCGCGACCGGC
>JAJXZZ010000327.1 GCA_021779795.1 Acidobacteriota bacterium
GGTCGGCGGCGGCCCCCGACGGCGGTGACGATGGACCTATCGAGCCTGCTCGACCGATGCCGGCAGGGCGACGACCTCGCCTGGGAGGCCCTCGTCCGCCAGTTCGAGCGCCGCGTGTACTCGATTGCGTCCGGCTACGCCGCCTCGCCGGACGAGGCCCGCGATTTCGCGCAGGACGTCTTCGTCCGCCTCTACGAGACGCGGGGGCGATGGCCGTCGGCCGACGTGTTCGTCCCCTGGCTGGTGCGCGTCGCCCGCAACGTCTGCCTCGACCACCTGCGGCGCAAGAAGGCGCGTCCGCCCGCCGAGGACATCCAGGCCGACCAGATGTGGGACTTGGCCAGCCCCGGCGCGGACCCCGAAGCCGAGCTGGCCGCGGCCGGCCGGCAGCGGCTGATCTGGCGCGCCCTGCGGGCGCTCGGGCAGCTGAGCCGGGAAGTGATCCAGTTGAAGGAGATCCAGGGGCTGTCGCTGCAGGAAGTGGCGGCCGTCCTCCGCGTGCCCGTGGGCACGGTGAAGTCGCGGTCGAACCGCGCGCGCCTCGAGCTGGCCGAGCAGGTGCTGGCGCTGAGCCGCGAGACTCCCCCACGGCCCGGAGCCTTAAGCCCTGAGCCCGGAGCCTTGAGCCCGTTATGGACTGCGAGAGCTTCGACCATCGCCTTGACGCCCTGCTGGAGGGCCGGTGCAGCGCCGACGAGTGGCGAGGGGCCGAGGCGCACCTGGCGGCGTGTCCGCGCTGCCGCCGGGTCTTCGACGCGGTGTCCGGGCGCGCCGACGACATGGATGCCGCCGGCCACGAGGCGCTGGCGCGGGACGTCGTCGCGCGCACCAGCGGCGGCGCCTGCTCGGCCGCGCGCGACCGGCTGTGCGATTTCGTGGACGGCGCGCTGCCGCCGCTCGACCGCGACCTGGTCGCCGGCCACCTGGCGCACTGCGCCACCTGCTCGTCGCTGGCGGCGGCGCTGGCCGAGACCGCGGCCGTGCTGCCGTCGTTCGCCGCGCTCCCCCCGTGCGCGAGCCTGGTTCCCGGCGTGCTGGCGGCCACCAGCCGGAGGCCCGTGCGGCCGACGGCAGGCGAGCGGATCTCCGCCTGGCTGGCGCACGCGGTCCAGCGGCCGCGCTTCAGCCTCGAGGTGGCCTACGTCCTGACCCTGCTGCTCCTGGTCGCGTTCGGCAATCCCGTGGACGCGTTCAAGGATGCGTCGGTCCGCGTGGCGCCGCGCGTCACCGCCGTGGCAGGCGCCGTGCGCGCGCCGATCGAGCAGTTGCGGGCCACCGGCGAACGGAGGCTCGCCACCGTGGAAGGAGCGGTGACCGCGAAGGCCGCGCCCGCCGGCGTGCTGGCCGGCAGTCGGACGTGGCTGTGGCAGTGGTGGGAGGCCAACGTGGCCGCGCCGGCCCGGTCGCTGCTGGCGACGGCCGGTCAGTGGGCCACCCAGGTCGTCGACGCGGTGCGGACCGCGTTCGGCGGATCGGAAAGCGAACCCCCGGCGGGCCGGATGCGTTAGGGATAGCAGAAGACAGCGGCCGGCGGATCGCGGTCGGAGGCCGGGAGACACGGCAGCTGGCAGCGGGTCGGCAAGACAGCACGTAGGGCGTGGCCTTCAGGCCCGCCAAGGATCGGCCGCACGTCGCGAGCCGCGGGCCGCAAGCCAGGAGAGGAACTCATGCACAACCAACCAGGCGACATCACGGACCGGACGTACGAATCCAGCGATTCCCCGCGCGCGGCCGAGCCGGCGGCGCGGCCGGCGCCGGGCGCCGGGCGCCGCGACTTCTACGACGACCCGAGGAGAAAGTCGCCCGTGCTCGCGCTCGTCCTCTCGCTGATGCCCGGCGTCGGCCAGATCTACGTCGGCTACTACCAGCAGGGATTCACCAACGCGCTCGTCGTTGCGTCGATCATCGCGTTGCTGAACTCCGAGCTGGTCCGCGGCGCCGAGCCGCTGTTCGGCCTCTTCCTGGCGTTCTTCTGGTTCTACAACGTGGTGGACGCCTGGCGGCGCGCGACCTTCTACAACAACGCGCTGGCCGGCATCGGCCCGGCGACGCTGCCCGAGGACTTCGCCGTCACCAGCGGGCACGGCACGCTGGCCGGCGGCCTCGCCCTGGTGGTCATCGGCGCCATCGCCCTGTCGCACACGCTGTTCGGGATGCCGCTCGAGTGGATCGAGAAGTGGTGGCCGCTCGCGCTCATCGGCGTCGGCGCGTGGCTCGCGTATCCGGCGATGGCGCGGAAGAAGAAGAGCACCGACGAGGCAGCGTAGATCGGCGGTCGGCGGTCGGCGGTGGGCGGTCGGCGGTCGGCGGTCGGCGGTCGGCGGTCGGCGGTCGGCGGTCGGCGATCGGCGGTCGGCGGCTGACGGTCGGCGGCTGACGGTCGACCGCCGACTTCGTACTTCTTACTTCGTACTTCTTACTTCGTACTTCTTACTTCGTACTTCTTACTTCGTACTTCTTACTTCGTACTTCTTATTTCCCGCTTCCTCGTCGCCCGGTCGCGGCATCGACTGCTTCGCGAGCAGGCCGGCCACGCCGGCGAGCACGAACAAGACGTCTCGCGCGCGCTGCGACATGGCTTCGTGCTCCTTCCGCGGGGATCCCGAGCCGGCCAGGAGAGGATGTCCGGCGCGTTGTGGCGGCATCCTGGCACGGCAGCCGTACAGAAGAAGAGGGCGGTCTCTCGACCGCCCCCTCGAAGCATCAGCCAATCCGCCACCAGCTTCCCCCGTCTCCACCCTGCGGTCGCGGCCGGCTGTCGCCGACCGCCGACCGCCGACCGCCGACCGCCGACCGCCGACAGCCGACTCTTTACTTCTTGCTCTCTCCCGCCGGCTGCGGGTTCTTCACGTACTTGTCCAGCCACGCGGCCCACCGCGCCCAGAGGTCGAGCAGCGTCTCGCGCGCCACCGGCCCGTGATCCTCCAGCGGATACATGTAGAGCGCCGTCGTCTTGCCCAGGCCGTTGAGCGCGTGGAACAGCCGGATCGAGTTGGTCGGGTCGGTGCCCACGTTCTGGTCGCCCAGGTTGTGGTACATGAGCAGCGCGCCGGTCATGTTGTTCGCGTAGAGGAACGGCGACATGCCCAGGTACACGTTTGGCGCCTGCCACAGGTCGCGCCGCTCGCTCTGGAAACCGAGCGGCGTCAACGTCCGGTTGTAGTTGCCGTCGCCCGCGATCCCGGCCTTGAAGAACGGCGTGTGCACCAGGGCGTTGACCGTCGTGAACGCGCCGTAGGAATGGCCGCCGATCGCCAGGCGCTCGCGGTCGATGATCCCCTGCCGGTCGAGCGCGTCGATCATCGCCCAGAGGCCGTTCCTGAGATCGTTGACGTAATTGTCGTTCTGCTCGCCGTTCGGGCCGACGATCGGCAGCGCGCCGGGCGTGTCGACGACGACGGCGTAGCCGAGGCGGACGAAGAACTGCATCGACCGGGTGCCGAAGTTCTGGTAGGCGTTCTTGTTGTAGCCGCGCTCGGGGCGGTCGATCGCCTCCTGGTCGGTGAACTCGCGCGGGTAGAGCCAGAAGATGGCCGGCAGCCGGGTCCCCTTCTGGTAACCGGGCGGAAGCATCACGTAGATCGGGAACGCGATCCCGTCGGGCCGCGTGACCATCACCCGTTCCCTCGGCGCGTTGGTCAGGTCGGGGAACAGGTCCTTGTTCTCGGTCAACTGCCTGCGCGCCGTCCCGTCCAGCAGGAAGTACTGCGGCACCTCGGTCGGGCTCTGCCGCTCGATGATGAACTTGCCGGCCTCGGGGTCGATGACCGTCGTCACGCTCTCGTAGACGCCGTCGTTGCTGCTCTCGAACAGCCGCTTGTGCTCGGCGCCCTTGATCGTCACGCGATCGACGAACGTCTTCGGACCGACCTTGTCGGGGTTCTTGTCGTTGATCGTCCCCTGGTAGTAGACGCTTGCCTTGTCGGCGGAGAGCAGCACGGGCCCGCTGCCCCCGGTGGCGCCGCGCATGCCGGGGC
>JAJXZZ010000328.1 GCA_021779795.1 Acidobacteriota bacterium
CGTGCTGTCGATCGCGGGCCCCTGGCTTGGGTTCACGTGGTTCTGGCCCGGCGTGTTCGTCCTCGGCCTGGCCGTGGCCGCCTACAACACCGTCTGCCTGCGGTGCCTGGCGTCGTCCCGCGGCGGCGGGGCCGGCGTGCTGCGCGCGGGCGCGATCGCGCAGATCGCCCTGGACCTCTGCGCCCTGCTCGTCGTCGTCCATTACAGCGGCGGGCTCGCCAGCCCGCTGCTGGTCTTCTTCGGCTTCCACATGGCCGTCGGGACGATCCTCGTGGGGACCCGCGCCACCTACGTGCTGGCCGGCCTCGCCAGCCTCGGCGCCGTCGGGCTGCAGGCGCTGGAGTCGGTCGGCGTCCTCACCCCGCACCCGCTCGTCAGCGCCCTCGCCCGGCCGGGAGCCGCCGACGCCCAGGCCCTGGCCTCGCTCGTCGGCTACCTGTTCGGCATCGTCTTCCTGACCGGGTCGGTGTCGAACCGGCTGAAGCAGCGCAACCTCGAGCTTCGCGAGACGACCGACGCCCTCATGGCGCGATCGGCGGAACTGCAGCGCCTGCTCGACGAACTCGAGGCGCTCGAGCGCCGCAAGTCGCACTACATGCGGGTGTCCGCGCACCAGCTCCGCTCGCCGCTCGCCACCGTGCGCACCGCGCTCGCCGTCCTGAACGCCGACTACGTCGACCTCTCCTCGGACCGCGCCCGCCGCCTGCTCGCCGGCGCGACCGAACGGGTGGACGGCCTGCTGCTCACCGTCAACGATCTGCTCGACCTGGCGCAGGTGCGCGAGGGGCGCGAGCGGGCGCCATGGGCCCGGCAGGTGAATCTCAACCAGTTGCTCGCCGACCTGTTCGACTCGCTGTCCCCGTACGCCGAGGAGCGGAACGTCCGGCTCACCCCGGCCATCGACGGCGTCGCCATCCTCGACTGGGGCACGCCCCCCGACCTGGTCAACGCCTTCGAGAACCTGATGCAGAACGCCATCAAGTACTCGCGGCCGGGCGGCGAGGTGATCGTCCGTCTCGCCGTGGACGGGCCGAACGCCGTCGTGCGCGTCGAGGACCGCGGGATCGGCGTGCCGCCCGAATTCCGCGATCACCTCTTCCTCGAGTTCGTCAGGGCGCCCAACGCGCGCCAGCATGCCCCCGAGGGCACCGGGCTCGGCCTCGCGCTCGTCCGCGAGGTCGCCATCGCCCACGGCGGGACGGTGGTGTTGGAGGACCGGGACGGGCCCGGGGCCTCGTTCCGCATGACGCTCCCGCTGCACCTGGCCCCTCCCGACGTTCCGCGCCTGTTACAGGGGGGTTACCGGACAGGTTACGCGGCCGACACGAAACCCGCCGGGCCCGCCGACCCGGGCCGACCGTCGGCGACCTGACGCTACAAGCCGTTGCAGTCATTGAAGATGCGACGAGCCATGGCCGGCTGGCCGCTCGCCCGCCTCGGGCACGTCCATTGCACCGTCCTCCTGGTCGGGATCGGGCACGCGGAGCGGGAACGCCGCGAGCGGTGATCCCACGACACGGAGGACTGTCCTTATGCTCAGGTCGCATTGGAGGCGCCTCGCAGCGATCGTGGCCGTCGTGGCCCTGCTGCTGCCGGCCGCCGCGCTCGCGGCAGACCACTACAAGGGGTATCCGCACGGTGACGCGCTGATCAGCCCGCAGGAACTGAAACACATGATCGACGCCAAGGATCCGAACCTGCTGATCCTGGCCGTCGCCAACATCGCCGAGTACCGGGTGCCCGGGCACATCCCCGGGGCCATCCGCGTGTGGCGGCCGGACTACGAGATTCCCATCGGGCCGAACCAGCCGTTCGAGGGGATGATGCTCGACCGGGAGGCCTTCCAGGCCTTCGCCCGGAAGTTCGGCGTCAACAACAACACCACGCTGGTGATCTACGACCACCAGTACGACGCCACGCGCCTCTGGTGGGGGTTCTTCCTCTACGGCAAGGTGGCCAAGGTGCTCGACGGCGGCCTCCAGGGCTGGAAGGCGGCGGGGTACGACACCGACATGCTGGCGCCGTCCGACCCGCAGCCCGGCAACTTCACCGCGTCGGCGCCGCGGCCCGGCATCACGGCCACGATGGCGGACGTCTACAAGGCGAAGGACAATCCGCAGTACCAGCTCTGGGACGACCGCGAGCCGGACGAGTGGACGGGCGCCGTGCTGAAGAAGGGCGCGTTCCGCAAGGGCCGCATCCCGTGGGCGCACTTCCTGAGCTGGAAGGAGTTCAAGAAGCCGGTCGCCGCGGGCGAGAAGTACACCGAGTTCAAGACGGCCGACGAGTCGCGCGAGACCATCAAGAAGTTCGGGATCGACGCCAACAAGACGCAGATCTTCTACTGCCAGTCCGGCGTGCGCACGACGACGCCGATCTTCATCCTCTACATGCTCGGCTGGGATCCGACCAGGACGCTGAACTACGACGGGTCCTGGATCGAGTGGAGCTACCACAAGGACAACCCGGTCGTCGTCGAGGCGGCCGAGAAGTAGCCGTGGCGTTTCACCGGCGGCGGGGGGCGGGCCGTGCCCGGCTCCTCGCCGCCGCCGCGCGAGGCCAGACATGAGCGATACCAACGTCTCGGCACCGAAGTCCGCCCCTGCCGCGTCCGCGCGCGCCTGGCCGAAGCTCGCGGCCGCGGCGGTCGTGGTGGCGCTCGGCGTCGCCGCCGCGCGCCACTACGGGGCGTTCGACCTCCTGACCATCGGCAACATCGACCGGCTCGACGCCTGGTTCCGCGGCTTCGGCCTGTGGGCGCCGGCGCTGTTTGTCGGCGTGTGGGTGCTGGCCTGCGTGTTCTTCCTGCCCGGGCTCCCGATCACGCTCGTGGGCGCCCTCATCTTCGGCCCCGTGCGGGGCTCGATCTACAGCGCCATCGGGGCGACGGTCGGCGCGACGGCGGCCTTCCTGGTGGGCCGCTACGCGGCGCGGGGGATGGTCGAGGGCCTGCTGGCCGGGAACCAGCGGCTGCGCGCCATCGACGACGGCGTGCGGACGCAGGGCTGGCGGATGCTGATGATCACGCGCCTGGTGCCGATCTTCCCGTTCAACGCCCAGAATTACGTCTACGGCTTGACCCAGATCTCCCTGCCGGTGTACGTGATCGTGTCGTTCCTCTGCATGCTGCCGGGGTGCCTCGCCTTCAATTTCGCGGCGGGGTCGATCCGGGCCGGGCAGTTCGGCCGCTTCTTCCTCTATCTCGCCGTGGCCGCGGTGCTGTTCGTCGCGCTCTCGCTGGTCCCCGGCTGGCTCAAGAAGCGCTACCAGACCGGCGCGTAGCGGGCCGACGCCCGACCGGCGATTCGAGCCGACGAACCTGAAACGAGGTGGACCGTGAGCGTAGCAACCAAGGAGCAGCCCAAGGCGTCGTTGTGGCCGACGGCCGACATGGCCGGCGGGCTGGGGCTGTGTCTCGTCATCGCCGTCGTGTCGTACCTGTCGAATCTCTACGTCTACAACCGGATCAGCGCCCTGCTCTGGGCCTTCATCTACAGCATCCTCTTCGTCAACGTCGTGCCGCCGTCCCCGACGCTCCTCAAGGGGGCCAACTACGCGGCCAGCAACCTCCTGAAGTTCAGCATCGCCCTGCTCGGCCTCACCATCTCGGCGCTCGCCTGGATCCAGATGGGCGTCGTCGGGCTGATCCTGGTGCTCGTCGTCATCACCTTCGCCATGCTGAGCGGGCTCTACCTCGGCAAGGTGATGGGCCTGAGCGATCACCTGGCCACGCTGATCGCGGCGGGCACGGGCATCTGCGGCGCCACGGCGATCGCGGCCACGGGCCCCACCATCGAGGCGAAGGAAGAGGAGATGGGGATGGCCGTCGCCTGCGTCACGCTGTTCGGGCTGGTGGCGATGTTCCTCTATCCCGTCCTGTTCTCGAGCACGGTGCTGGGTGCGTGGCTCCACCACTCGGAGGTGGCCGCGGGCGTGTGGTGCGGCACCGCGATCCACGAGACGGCCCAGGTCGTG
>JAJXZZ010000329.1 GCA_021779795.1 Acidobacteriota bacterium
CAAGATGGTGGACGGGGGCATCCCCTTCCACATGGCATCGGACCAGGCCGGCAACGTCGGGCGCGCCTACGGCGTCTACGACGAGCACCAGGGGATCGAGCTGCGCGGCCGCTTCATCATCGACCCGGACGGCGTCGTCCAGGCGATGGAAGTGCTCACGCCGCCGGTGGGCCGGAAGATCGCCGAGACGATCCGGCAGATCCAGGCATTCCAGCGCGTGCGCGAGAGCAAGGGCGCCGAGGCGATGCCGGCCGGCTGGGAGCCCGGCCAGGCCGTGCTCAAGCCCGGGCCCGACCTGGTCGGCAACGTGTGGAAGGTCTGGAACCCGAAGATGGAGAAATAGGAGAGGGTCGGGCGTGCGCGGCGCTTGGCGCCCGGAGGAGGAGGATGAGTGGCGCCGCGCACGCCGAGGTGTGGTGGGTAACGACGTAGCGGAGCGACGGACGAGACTAGTGCTTCCCGCCCCAGAGGTTCAGGAAGTCATAGAGGTAGTTGTACAGCTTGTCCAGGCACGTGCACGTGCCCAGAATTCCGATGACGGTCACGAGGTTGGCGAGCTTCTTCATCATGGCGACCTCTCCTTGCGTAGCCCAATTGCTGGCGTCTGTGACCGGTCAGCTACAAGGGTAGCCCCGGGGAGAGGCCGGCGAAATCGGCGGGACGATGATCTTCGTGTCGGCCGTGGTCCTACAAGGGGGGGGCAACCTCAGCCGAGCAGCCCTTCCTTCATCGCGTAAAAGGCGAACTCGGCGTTCGTTCTCATGCCCATCTTGCGAAGCGCTCGCACCCGGTAGGTGCTGATCGTCTTCACGCTCAGGCACATCACCTCGGCCACCTCGGAGGCGGTCTTCCCCGAGGCCATCATGACCATCACCTGGTACTCGCGGTCCGACAGCCGCTCGTGCGGCTGCCGGGTCCCGTCGTCGTCCAGCAGGAAGGCCAGCTTCTCGGCCAGCGCGGCGCTGACATACCGGCCCTTCTTCGCGACCTTGCGGATGGCGGCGACCAGCTCCTGCGGCGCGCTCTCCTTGGTGAGGTAGCCGGAGGCCCCGGCCTTCAGGAGGCGGACGGCGTACTGCTCCTCGGGGTACATGCTGAGGATGAGCACCGGCAGCTGGGGCTTCTCGGCCTTCAGCTCCTTGAGCGTGTTCAGCCCGTCCTTCCCCGGCATGGCGATGTCGAGCAGCACCACGTCGCACGGGTTGCGGCGCGTGAACTCGATCGCTTCGTAGCCGTTGGCGGCCTCGCCCGCGACCACGAGGTCGTCGGTGTCGGCCACGATCTGGCGCAGCCCTGCCCGGACGATGGCATGGTCGTCGGCGATCAGCACCTTCGTCATCGTCGCGTCCTCCTTCAGGCGGGAATCCTGACGCGCACGGTCGTGCCGCCACCCGCGCCCCCCGAGACCTGCAGCGACCCGCCGAGCGCGTACGCCCGCTCGCGCATCCCGACGATGCCGAGCGACCCCGCGTTCGACGCCTGCTCGCCGGTGATTCCCTTCCCGTCGTCGGTCACCGTCATCTCCACCTCGCCGTCGCCCCGCCGCAGCGCCACGTCCACCCTCGACGCGTCCGCGTGGCGCGCCACGTTGGTGAACGTCTCCTGGAAGATCCGGAACAGGGCCGTCGTCGTCGCCGGGTCGAGGACGATGTCCTCGGGCTCGGAGCGGACGTCGCACTGGATGCCGGACCGCTCCTCGAACTCGCGCGCCTGCCACTCGATGGCCGCCGACAGGCCGAGGTCGTCGAGCAGCTTCGGCCTCAGCTCGGACGAGATGCGGCGCACCGCCTGGACCGTCGTGTCGATGGTGTCGGACATCGCCCGCGACTTGTCCCGCACGCCGGGCACCGCGCCCGCCCGCTGGTCGATCCAGTGCACGTCCATCTTCAGCGCCGTCAGCGCCTGCCCCAGCTCGTCGTGCACTTCGCGGGCGATGTCGGCGCGCTCCTGCTCGCGGACCGACTGCAGGTGCGAGGCCAGGCTGCGCAGCTGCTCGCGCGAGACCTGCAGTTCCTCCTCGGCCCGCGTGCGCTCGACCACCTCCTGCTCGAGTTGCGCGTTGGCGCCGCGCAGCTCGGACGTCCGCGCGGCCACGAGATCCTCGAGGTGGCGGCGGTGCTGCGAGAGGTCGTGGGCCATCCGGTTGAACGACGCGGCGAGGACGCCGATCTCGTCGGTCCGCCCGGCAGGGAGAGGCAGCCGCACGTCGTCCAGCGAGCCCGCCTGCATCGCCGCCGCGATGCGCGCGATCGGGACCGAAATGTAGGACGACAGCAGGTAGGCCAGCGCGCCGGCGAGCAGGGCCGCCACGAGGCCGATCAGCAGGATCTGGTTCCTGGCTTCGGCCACCTCCGTCTCGACGGCCGAGCGCGAATACCCGAGGACGACGGTGCCGAGCCGGGAGCCGGCCGCCGTCACCGGCGCGAAGATCTGGTAGAACGGCTCGACGCCCTCCTCCTCGGGCGGCGTGCTGTAGCCGGTGACGGGGGAGGCCAGGGCCCGCTTGGTGAGCGGGTCGCGCAGCCGGGTTCCGATCTGCCGAAGGTCGCTGTGCATCACGACCAGGCCGTCGGGATCCAGGAGGCTGACGTAGCGGACGTAATCCTGGCTCTTCGTCCGGTTGACGAACCGCCGGAGCGTGGCCAGGTCGGCGTCGAGCGTCGGCCGGACGGCGAACGCCGCCAGGTCGTTGGCGATGGCGAAGCCGCGCCGGCGCAACTCGTCCTCGAGCATGGCGCGCTGCCGGGTCGTGGCGATCACGCCCGTGACGGCGCCGACGACGAGCATGGCGACCTCGATGAGGATCGCCAGCTTGGTGCGGATCCCGAGGCCGTTCCAGGTGTCAACGGCACGCATGGTGGTGCTGTCCCCCCCGATCCGCCGATCACGGCAGGCGCGCCGCGCGGAGCGCCCCGAGGTACTTCGCCTCGGTCGTGGGCCGGAAGCCGAGAACCTCCGCCGACCTCAGGACGCGGGCCTCCCTCGGATTGGCCATGCTCATCGCGAGCAGCGCGCGGGCGAGGCGCTCGAACTTCTCGGGCCGGGCGCCCAGCCGGGCGGCGAGAATGCGCGTCGGGAACGGCGGGGTGTGCGCGATCACGCGCAGCGCGTTCGCGTCCGCGCCGAGCTCCGCCAGCCGCGCTTCCTGCTGGCCCATGAAGTGCTCGCACACCAGGCCCGCGTCGACCGAGTGGATGGTCACCGCGAACGCGATGTCCTCGCAGCAGCCGCCCTTGATCGACTTGACGTCGAGGTCGGGATTGAGCCCGCGGTCTTCGAACAGCATGCGCGCCGCCACCCACTTGGACGTGGACGCGCGCGGGCCGAACATCACGGCCCGCCCGCGCAGCTGCGCCAGGTTCGAGATGCCGCTGTCGCGCCTCACGACGACGACGCCGGTCTGGCTGGTCGATCCGTCGAGGGCGATGGCCTGGAGCAGCGTCGCCGGATCGAAGAGCGGCAGGAGGAGCGAGAACGTGTGCGGGTCCTGCAGGACGACGTCCACCTGCCCGTTCTTCAGCTTGGCCTCCGCCTCGTCGATGTCGCCCGGGACGACGAGTTTGACGGTGAGGCCGGCCGTCTCCTTCAAATACTGCAGGAGCGGGTTGAACTTTCGGAACGTGAGTTCGATGTTCGTGCAGGGCAGCACGGCGAGCGAGATGCGCAGCTCAGGCGGCTGCGTCCGGCCCGCCCCGACGAGCACCGCGACGGAGCCGACGGCGACCAGCAAGGACAGGAGCAGGCGTTTCATGGCTGACTCTCCAGTCGTTCGCGGCGACGACGGCAGAAGGGAGCCGGGGGCGGCTCCCCGGGGCAGGGCTGCCCTAGTATACCCCGTCGGCCGACGGAGAGATTGACGCCTGCCGGCTTTCGGGGGGCCGCCGGCCGGGCCCCGGCGCGGTTCCGGCCCCGCTTGTGGCACAGTAGGTATCGCCATGAACGTCGAGTCGGCCGGACAGGATCCGCGGGTCACCG
>JAJXZZ010000330.1 GCA_021779795.1 Acidobacteriota bacterium
ATCGAGGTCCCGGCCGGCCCCTCGACCGACACGGAGCCTCGCGGCGCGCCGGCCGCCGCGACCAGCGAGCGCACGGCCCGGTTCTCCGCTCCAGCCGTCTTCGCCTCGGCCAGCGCCGGTGCCGCCGTCGCCACGGGGGCCTCCGCTTCCGCCGGCCTTGCCGGGCCCGGCGCGCGCAGCGTCCGCGTGCCGACGACGACCACGACCGCCGCCGTCGCCAGCGGCACGAGCCACCGCCAGTGCCAATGCCAGGGCCGGGCAGGCGCGGGCACCGGCGCCGCGCGCACGACCGCCGGCTCGGACCTCGCCAGCGCCCCCAGCATCTCCTGGCAGAAGGCGCAGGACGAGACGTGCGTGCCGATCCGCTCGCGCTCGTCGTCGGACAGCGTGTGGTCGAACCACGCCGCCAGCAGGTCGGCGTCGGGGCAGGCGGTGCCCGACAGGTCGGCCTCGCGCGCAAGGCCGGCCGCGACGAACCGCTCGTACGCCGCACCGCGGTCATCTGCTGTCGGCTTCACCTCGCACTCCCTCTCCCAGAGAACGATCCAGGCGGCCGATCTTGCTCCCGGCCGGCGGCCGCGCGCCCCCCGGTCAGCCAGTCTCCGAGGTCGAAACCCGCGTCGTCGAGCGCGTAGTCGAGGCAGGCCTTCACGCGCGCGTCGTCGAAACCCCGGCCGTGGCGCAGGCGCTTTTCGACGCCGGCGCGGAGGTCGCGCCTGACGCGGTCGAGCTTGCGCGACACCGTCGCCTCGTGCTCCCCCACCAGCCGCCCGATCTGCGCGAGCGTCAGGTGCTGCAGGTAGTAGAACGACAGGCGCAGGCGGTCGCCCGGGTCGAGCGCGCGGATGGCCTCGCCAAGCGCCTGCTGCGCCATGCCGGCGAAGCGGGCGCGGTCGGGATCGAAGTCGGCGGCGGGGCGGGTGTCGGGCCGCGCCTGGTCGGCGTCCTCGATGGGGCGGGTGCGCGCCGACGCCCGGATGCGGTCGATGTGCCGCTGGGCCAGGATCGACCGCAGCCAGGTGGACAGCCGGCTGCGCCCGTGGAAGTAGTCGAACAGCGAGCGGCGCTGCCCCTCGCGTTCGCCGAGGCCGTACAGCTCGCCGTAGAGCGAGTCGGCCAGCTCGCCGCCCTCGTCATCCCCGGCGATGGCGCGGGCCGCGGCGCGGAGGCCTGGCCGGTAGCACTCGATGAAGAACGCCCACGCCGACACCTGGCCCTCGGCGCAGGCTGCGGCCAGCGCCAGTTCCTCGAGATTGAGCGAGTCGACGTAGTCCGAGACGGCGGCGGTGGTCCGGCTCCCGGTGGCGAAGCGGCTGCTGACGCTGCGCTCGAGCGCGCGCTCGAACGAGGCGCGGCCAAGATTCCATCGCGGCGCGTTCGACCGCTTGAACGCGCGGTCGAGCAGCGGTTCGTCGATGAGGCGGGCGGGCGGTGACTGCGCGGGCGGCATGGCCAGGAGTCGCGCGAAACCGCCGCGTGGCGGCCTTCGCCTCCGGTCATTCTAACGCGACGGTTCGCCGCAGGGGGGAAGATTGGGCGGGGACCAAGCGGGGCCCCGTCCTGGATCGGCCAGTTGCCGGTGGCCAGCCTGCCGCGGCTGGCACGCTGCGCCGGGGCGGCCGGCGCCACGCCTCAGTTGGCCAGGCCGAGCTGGCCGTGACGCAGGGACAAGCCACCCGAGAATTCGGCCAGCCTCCCGCGAAGGAGCATCCGGCCCCGGTGCAGGCGCGACTTGAGCGTCTCGCCGTTGAGCGAAAGCGCCTCGCTCGCCTGCTCGGTGGACAGCCCGTGCACGTCGCGCAGCAGGATCGGCACCCTGTAGATGGCGGGCAGGCCGGCCAGCGCCTTGACCAGCTTCTGGCGGAGCTCGCTGCGGAGCGTCTCGTCGTCGCCGAGCGACGACCAGTCGGCGATGTCGGGCATCCGCACGCCGTCGCTGCCCGCCGGGGCCGCGAGCGGCAGTTCCGCGTCGCGCCGGCTCGCCCTGATGGCCCTCAGGCGCGACATCGCGGTATTGAACGTGATGCGGTAGATCCACGAGGCGAGGGAGGAATCGCCGCGAAACGACTCGATGTTCCGGCACACCTTCAGCAGGACGTCCTGCACGACCTCGTCGGCGTCCTCCTCGTTCCTGACGTGGCGCAGCGCCAGCTGCCGGATGCGCGCCGAGTACCGGTCGGAAAGGTCGGACACGGCAAGGTCGTCGGCGCCGCGAAGGCGCTCGACGAGGTCACGGTCCGCCGCGCG
Organism: Acidobacteriota bacterium; assembly: GCA_021779795.1. Taxonomy (GTDB): domain Bacteria; phylum Acidobacteriota; class Vicinamibacteria; order Vicinamibacterales; family Fen-181; genus FEN-299. The sequence goes on from JAJXZZ010000330.1 coordinate 2,248, forward strand.
GTCGTCAAGTAGGTGTTCCACTGTGCTCCTGCTGCCTGGTCTCTCCCGGTGAATTTAGACCGCAATTGTCTCATATTCCATTCAGGAGTCAAATAGTCCACTTTAAAGCCGGTCCAGCATGGAGAATGCATAGCGAAACGCGCTGAAATTTGGCGTGATTGCGGCCTGTTACGCCTGCCCTGCCTGGATCACCCGTGTGAACTCGGCCACCACCCGGTCCTCGACTTCCGCCATCTCGACCTGGCGGCCGAGCTCTCGCGAGAGCGAGGTCACGCCGTGGTCGCGGATGCCGCACGGCACGATCAGGTTGAAGTAGTCCAGGCTGGTGTTCACGTTGTAGGCGAAGCCGTGGCTGGTGATCCACCGCGAGATGCGGACGCCGATCGCGCCGATCTTGTCGCCCCCGACCCAGGCGCCCGTCAGCCCGTCGATCCGCCCCGCCCGGACGCCGAAGGCCGCGCTCACCCGGATCATGACCTCCTCGAGGTTGCGGACGTAGTTGTAGACGTCCGCGCGGTCCGGCTCGAGGTTCAGGATGGGATAAGCGACGAGCTGGCCCGGCCCGTGGTAGGTGACGTCGCCCCCGCGCCCCGTCTCGCGCACCTCGACGCCCAGCTCGGCCAGGCGCGCCGGCGTCGCCAGCACGTTGGACCGGGCCGTCTCGCTGCGGGCGCCGAGCGTGAGGACGTGCGGGTGCTCGAGCAGCAGCAGCACGTCGCCGACGCGCCCCGCCCGCCGGTCCTCGACGAGCGTCCGCTGCAGCTCGAGCGCGTCCGCGTACGGGACGCGCCCGAGCCGCCGCACTTCAAGGGCGATCACAGGGGCTCGACGTGTCGAACGTCTCGATGTACTTCTTCACGGCCGCCAGGAACTGGTCGGCCACCGCGCCGTCGATCAGCCGGTGGTCGAAGCCCAGCGAGAAGTAGGCCATCGGGCGGATCGCGATCGCGTCGTCCACGACGACGACGCGCTTCTGGACCGCGCCAAGGTCGAGGATGGCCACCTGCGGCTGGCTGATGATCGGCATGCCGAACAGCGCGCCGTAGACGCCGGGGTTGGTGATGCTGAACGTCCCGCCCTGCACCTCGTCCGGCTTGAGCTGCTTGGCGCGCGCCCGGTTCGCCAGGTCCTGCATCGACCGCGCCAGGCCGAGCAGGCTCTTCTCGTCGGCCTGTTTCACGACCGGCACGATGAGGCCCCAGTCGAGGGCCACGGCGATCCCGATGTTGATGTCCTTGTGGTAGACCACCGAGTCGCCGTCGATCGAGGCGTTGAGGATCGGGAACGCCCGCAGCCCCGCCACCACCGCCTTGACCACGAACGGCAGGTAGGTGAGCCTGGCGCCGGCCGCCTCGAACTCCGCCTTCTTCGCCTCGCGCATCTTCGCGACCCGCGAGAAGTCCACCTCGAACACCGAGTGCACGTGGGCCGACGTGTGGCGGCTGGCCACCATGTGGTCGGCGATCCGCCGGCGCATGACGGTCATCGGCACGACCTCGTCGCCCGCCGCGCGAACGACCGGCACGGCAGGCGCCGCGGCCGGCGCGGCCGTCGGCGCCTGCTCGATGAACCCGAGGATGTCCTGCTTGGTGACGCGCCCGCCGGCGCCGGATCCCTCGATCCGCGAGATGTCCACGCCGTGCTCGGCGGCAATCTTCCTCACCACCGGCGACGACTTCTGCGGCCGCAGTTCCTCGGCCGGGGCCGCTTCACGGGCCGGCGCG
>JAJXZZ010000331.1 GCA_021779795.1 Acidobacteriota bacterium
CGAACGGGGCTGGGCGCCTCGTCGTTCGTGCCGCGCGCTCGGTTGACAAACCGTGGAACGGGGAACGAAGATGCCGTCGATGCGAATCCTCACCGCGAAGCAGATGCGCGAGGCCGACCGGCGGACCATCGAGGAGGTCGGCGTCCCGTCGCTGGTCCTGATGGAGAACGCCGGCCGCCAGGTGGTGGCGGCCATGGAGGCGTCGTTCGACGACCTGGCCGGCCGTCGCGTGGCCGTGCTCTGCGGGCGCGGCAACAACGGCGGCGACGGCCTGGTCGTGGCGCGCGTGCTGAGGCAGCGGGACATCGACGTCTCGGTCTTCCTCGCCGGCCGCGTGGCCGACGTCAAGGGCGACGCCCGGACGAACCTCGAGAGCCTCGGGCGCCTCGGCCTGCCGGTCGTCGAAATCGCTGGCGAGGCCGATTGGGAGCTGCACGCTCCGGAGGTCGCGGGGCACGACCTCATCGTTGACGCGCTGTTCGGCACGGGCCTGTCGTCGCCGCTGCGCGGCCTGCTCCAGACGATGGTCGAGGACGTGAACGGGGGCGGGGCGCCGGTCGTGTCGATCGACCTGCCGAGCGGCCTGTCGGCCGACACGGCGGACCTCATCGGGCCGTGCATCAGGGCGACCGTCACGGTGACGCTCGGCGCGCCGAAGCTGCCGCTGGTCCTGCCCCCCGCCCGCGAGATGGCGGGGGAGCTGGCGGTGGCCGACATCGGGATCCCGGGCGGCGTCATCGAGGCGCTCGGCCCGCCCGACCTGCGGCTGGTCACGGCCGACGGGCTGCGCGGCCTGCTGCCGGCGCGGCCGCGCGACGCCCACAAGGGCTCGTTCGGGCACGTGCTCGTCGTGGCGGGCTCGCGCGGGAAGACGGGCGCCGCCTACCTGGCCGCGGCCGGCGCGCTGAGGAGCGGCGCGGGGCTGGTGACGGCCGCCACGCCGCGGTCCTGGCAGCCGGTGGTCGCGTCGCTGGGCGCGGAGTACATGACCGAGGGCCTCGACGAGACGCCGGAGGGCACGGTGGCCCCGTCGGCGCTGGCCGCGGTGCTGGCCCACCCGGCGGACGTCGTCGCGGCGGGCCCGGGGCTCGGGTCGGGCGCCGCCGTGGCGGCGTTCGTGGACGGCCTCCTCGCGCGCGCCGACCGTCCGCTGGTTCTCGACGCCGACGCGCTCAACGCGTTCGCCGGCCGGAGTGACGCCCTGAAGGCGAGGCCGGGCCAGGTGATCGTCCTCACGCCGCACCCGGGGGAGATGGGGCGGCTGCTCGGCGTGCCGGCGGCCGACGTGCAGGCGCGGCGCGTTGACGCCGCGCGCGAGCTGGCGACGCGGCTGGGCGCTCACGTGGTGCTGAAGGGGCACCGGACCGTCATCGCGACGCCAGGCGGGCGCGCGCACATCAACACGACAGGGAACCCCGGCATGGCGACGGGCGGCACCGGGGACGTGCTCACGGGCATGATCGCCGGCTGGCTGGCGCAGCTCGGCGACGCCGAGCGCGCGTGCCTCCTGGCCGTGCACCTGCACGGCGCGGCCGGCGACCTCGCCGCCGACGACGAGGGGGAAGTGTCGATGACCGCGGGCGACCTGCTCGGGCGGATCGGCGACGCGGTGCTGGCGCTCGGCGCGCGGGGGAACGCGGGGGGGCCGAGGAACGCGGGGGCGCGGGCATGACCGAGGTCGTGCGCACCGGGTCCGAGGAGGAGACGTCTGGCGTCGGCGCCCGCCTCGCCGCCTCGCTCGCGCCGGGATCGGTGGTGCTGCTCGTCGGCGACCTCGGGGCCGGCAAGACCGCGTTCGTGCGCGGCATGGCGGCCGGCCTCGGGATCGACCCGGACGAGATCAGCAGCCCGACGTTCACCTTGATCCAGGAGTACCGGGCCTCGGCGCTCGCGGGCCGCCCGGGGGCCGCCGGGGGGCCGGGCCCGCGGGCGCTCTCGCACGTCGATCTCTACCGCCTGGAGGGCGCGGAGGTGGACGACCTCGGCCTCGAGGAGCTGGGCGCTTCGGGCGCCGTCGTGGCCATCGAGTGGGCGGAGAAGCTGGCGGCCGCGCCGCCCGGCGCCGTGCGCGTGGAGATTCGCGACCTGGGCGGGGAGGAGCGGGAAATCAGGATGGAACGGCCGTAGGCCGTCGGCCAACCCGCTGCCCGTCCTCGTGGCGCGGCCCGCTGAGCCGTGGTGCCTATTCCGACCGGTAGTTCGGCGCTTCCTTCGTGATGATCACGTCGTGCACGTGGCTCTCGCGCATGCCGGCCGGCGTGATCCGGACCAGGCGCGCGTCCTGCTGCAGGTCCCCGATCGTGGCGCATCCGCAGTAGCCCATGCCGGCGCGTAGGCCGCCCACCAGCTGGTGGATCATCGCGGCGACGCTGCCCTTGTAGGCCACGCGCCCCTCGATCCCCTCGGGCACGAGCTTCTCGCCCGACTCCTGCGGCGCAGCGTCCAGGTCGAACTCGTCCTGGAAGTACCGGTCGCGGCTGCCGCGGCGCATCGCGCCGATCGACCCCATGCCGCGGTATTCCTTGAAGCTGCGCCCCTGGTAGAGGACCACCTCGCCCGGGCTCTCGTCGGTGCCCGCGAACAGGCTGCCGACCATCACCGAGCTGGCCCCGACGGCGATCGCCTTGGTGATGTCGCCGGAGAACCGGATGCCGCCGTCGGCGATCACGGGGATGTCGTGGCGGGCCGCCGCCCGCGCGCAGTCGAGGACCGCGGTGATCATCGGGACGCCGATGCCGGCGATCACGCGCGTCGTGCAGATCGATCCCGCGCCGATGCCCACCTTCACCGCGTCCACGCCCCGCTTGATGAGGTCCTCGGTGGCCTCGGCGGTGGCCACGTTCCCCGCGACCAGGTCGACGTCGGGGAAGCGCTGCCGCATCTCCTTCACCGCGTCGAGCACCTTCTGCGAGTGGCCGTGCGCCGTGTCGATGACCAGCACGTCCACGTGGGCCGCCACCAGCGCCTCGGCCCGCTCCACGGCGTCCTTGCCGACGCCGACCGCCGCGCCCACGCGCAGCCGGCCGAGCGCGTCCTTGCACGCCGCCGGGTACTTGATCACCTTCTGGATGTCCTTGACCGTGATCAGCCCCTTCAGGCGGAACTGCTGGTCCACCACCAGCAGCTTCTCGATCTTGTGGCGGTGCAGGATCGCCCGCGCCTGGTCGAGCGTCGTCCCCACGGGCACCGTGATGAGGTTCTCGCGGGTCATGATGTCCGAGATCGGGCGGTCCACGTTGATCTCGAAGCGCAGGTCCCGGTTCGTGAGGATGCCGACCAGCCGCCCTTCCTTGCTCCCGTCCTCGGTGATCGGCACGCCCGAGATCCGGTACTTCTTCATGAGCGCGAGCGCCTCGTAGATCCGGTTCGACGGCGCGAGGGTGATCGGGTTGACGATCATGCCGCTCTCGGACCGCTTCACCCGGTCCACCTCGGTCGCCTGCTCCTCGATCGCCAGGTTCTTGTGGATCACCCCGAGGCCGCCGTGCTGGGCCATCGCGATGGCGAGCGCCGACTCGGTCACCGTGTCCATGGCCGCGCTGAGCAGGGGCGCGTTGAGGCGGATGTTGCGGGTCAGGCGCGTGGTCACGTCCACGGCCGTCGGCAGCACCTGCGAGTGCCGCGGCACCAGCAGCACGTCGTCGAACGTCAGGGCCGTGGCGATCTCGGTCCCGCCCTGCAGCATGGATGGCGTCGCGGTCTTCAGCTCCATCGGCTTGGTCCTCCGGGTCCTACAGTCCGGCACCGTGGCACTTCTTGTACTTCTTCCCGCTCCCGCACGGGCACGGATCGTTGCGCCCCACCTTGGGCTCCTCCCGCCGCACGGTCTTGACGACGTCGTCGCCGCCCGTCCGCTCGGGCTTCCGGCTGGCGGGGGCGGATCCGAACACCGAGGCCGCGTCGCCGCCGGCGCCGCCGCTGAGCATGACGGGCGCCGCGCGCCGCGCCGGGCGACG